>CAMCNM010000089.1 GCA_945876015.1 Gemmatimonas phototrophica | reverse complement strand
TGCCGGCCGGTCCCGTCCACCTGAACTTCCCGTTCGACCGGCCGCTCGACCCCGTTCCTGATGCGGACCCGCCCACCGAGTTCACGGCCCAGCACCCGCGCGCCGCTCTGGGCCGGCCGGCCGGAGCGCCCTACGTCGATGTCGCGGCGCGGCGGCCCTACGTGGACGACCGCGCGATCGACCTGCTCGCGCGGCAGCTCGCGGCCGCGCACAGACCCTTGGTGGTCGCCGGGCCCGCGTCCGACGCACGCCTGGGCGCCGCCGCCCTGCGGTTCGCGGACGCGACGGGCGTCCCGCTGCTCGCCGATCCGTTGTCGGGCGCGCGCTACGGTGCCGGCGCCGAAGGCCGCGCGCTCGGGGCGTACGATCTCTTCCTGCGCGACGAGAGCGTGCGCACCGCGCTCGCGCCGGATCTGTTGATCCGCGTCGGAAGGAGCCCGACCTCGGCGGTGCTGCTCGACTTCCTCGAGGGATGCCCCGCCGAGGTGCACGTGGTGATCGATCCGTCGCACCGCTGGAAGGATCACCTCTCGGCGGCGACCCATGTGTTGCGCGGCGACGCCGCCGACGCGCTGGAGCGATTGGCGGAACGGGCCGGCTCCGCACCCGCGGAATCTGGCTGGCAGAGCCTCTGTCAGGGGATCGAGGAGACGGCGGTTCGTGCGCGATCGAGCGCCCTCTCCGGAGAGGCCTTCGAGGGCCGCGTCGCGCGTGAAGTGATCGACGCGGTCCCCGCTGGCGGCACGGTCTTCGTCTCGAACAGCATGCCTGTGCGCGACGTGGACGCGTTCGCGGGAACGAACGACCGCGAGCTGCGCGTGCTCGGCAACCGCGGCGCGAGCGGCATCGATGGAATCGTGTCCACCGCGCTCGGTGTGGCGGTGGGCGCCGGCGAGCCTGTGGTCGCCCTGCTCGGCGACATCGCGCTGATCCACGACGGGAACGGGCTGCTCGCCACGCGCGAGCCGGACGCGAAGGTGGTCTTCGTGGTCGTGAACAACGACGGGGGAGGGATCTTCCACTTCCTTCCCGTCCGCGCGCAGGAACCCCATTTCACCCCGTTCTTCGCCACGCCTCACGGACTGGATCCGGCGCGGATCGCGGCGCTCTACGACATTCCGCACTCGTGCGTCGAACCCGGCGATGTCGGGGAAGCGATCCGGGCGGCGCTCGGAGCCGGAGGCTCGTGTTTGCTCGAGGTGAGGAGCGACCCTGAGCAGAACCGCCGCCGCCGTGAGGAGGTGGTCGAGCTGGTGCGCGCCGCGGTCGCGGCGCGCGTGGACCCGAGCATGATGCAGCGAGGACAGGTATGAGCGAGCGGCCCGACTGGAAGACCGTGAAGGACTATCAGGACATCACTTACCGGAAGGCGAACGGCGTCGCGCGCATCGCCTTCAATCGGCCCGAGGTGCGGAACGCCTTCCGGCCCGAGACGCTGCTCGAGCTCCAGGAGGCATTCCGCGACGCCGGCGAGGATCCCTCGATCGGCGTGGTCCTCTTCACGGGCGAGGGCCCGGCCAAGGACGGCAAGTACGCGTTCTGCTCGGGCGGCGATCAACGCGTACGCGGGGAAGCGGGCTACGTCGGCGGTGATGGCCTTCCGCGTCTGAACGTGCTCGAGCTCCAGCGCTACATGCGCAGCATGCCCAAGCCGATCATCGCGCTGGTGCCGGGCTACGCGATCGGAGGCGGCCACGTGCTGCACGTCATCTGCGATCTGACCATCGCCGCGGACAACGCGGTTTTCGGCCAGACCGGACCCAAGGTGGGAAGCTTCGACGGCGGGTTCGGCGCCTCCTTCCTGGCGTCGATCGTCGGCCAGAAGAAGGCGCGCGAGATCTGGTATCTCTGCCGCCAGTACTCGGCGCAGGAGGCCCTCGACATGGGGCTCGTGAACACCGTCGTCCCGATCGCCGAGCTCGAGGCGGAAGGCTGGCGCTGGGCGCAGGAGATCCTCGACAAGAGCCCTCTCGCGATCCGCCTGCTCAAGAGCTCCTTCAACGCCGCGGTGGACGGACAGGCCGGGATCCAGGAGCTGGCCGGCAACGCGACGCTGCTCTTCTACATGACGGAGCAGGCGCAGGAGGCGCGCAACGCGTACCTCGAGAAGCGCGAGCCCGACTTTCGCGCCTACCCATGGCTGCCCTGGTGAGTGGCACGTCCGGCCCGCGGGTGCTGGCTCCCGCGGCCGCCGCGGACCGGCTCTCGGCCAACGCCGACGCGATCTCGGCGCTGCTCCAGGGCGTTTCGTCCGAACAGGCGCTCTGGCAGCCCGAGCCGGGTCAGTGGTGCGTGCTCGAGGTCGTCAATCACCTGGCGGACGAGGAGGCCGATGATTTTCGGCAGCGCCTCGAGATGCTCCTCACCCACCCCGGAGACACGTGGCCCTCGATCGATCCGACGGGCTGGCCCGCCTCGCGCGGATACCGGGATCGCCGGCTCGACGAATCGCTCGCTCGCTTCCGAAAGGAGCGTGAACACTCGGTGGTCTGGCTGAGGGGCCTAACCGCCCCCGATCTCGAGGCGACCTACCCGCACCCCTCGATCGGCGCGATCCGCGCGGGCGACCTGCTGACCGCGTGGCTCGCGCACGACCTGATCCACGTGCGGCAGCTCACTCGACTCCACTATCGCTGGCTGGCCCAGGCGGCGGCGCCGTTCCGCCCGGACTACGCGGGGCCGTTCTGACCCGCTCTCCGATCGGTGTCTGGGTCATGGCCGCTCGTCCCAAGACCCTCGCGGCCGCAGCGGCCCCCGTGTTGATCGGCGCGGGATTGGCGTCCTTCCACGGCGTATTCCGCGCGCTCCCTGCGCTGATGGCTCTGGTCGGTGCGCTCCTCATCCAGATCACGACCAATCTCGCCAACGACTACTACGATTTCGTCCGCGGTACCGACACGGCGGAGCGTGTGGGTCCGGTGCGGGTCACGCAGGCGGGGCTCCTCACGCCTGCGTCCGTGCGGCGAGGTATGTGGGCCGTGATGACGGCGGCGGTTCTGGCCGGCGCGTATCTGGTCTGGGTGGGCGGCTGGCCGATCGTCTGGGTCGGTGTGCTCTCCCTCGTGTGCGCGGTCGCGTACACGGGAGGGCCTTACCCCCTGGGCTACCACGGTCTCGGCGACGTCTTCGTGTTCGTGTTCTTCGGCCTGGTGGCGGTGGCGGGGACGTACTGGGTGCAGGCGTTGACGCTTTCTCGCGAGGCGCTCCTGGCCGGCACCGGGGTGGGCGCGGTCTCGACCGCGATCCTCGTGGTGAACAACCTTCGCGATATGGCGACCGACGCCAGGGCGGGGAAGCGCACGCTCGCCGTCCGGATCGGCCGCCGCGGCAGCGCGCTCGAGTACACGCTGCTCCTCGCCGTGGCCGCGGCGGTTCCCGCGTTCGGCGTCGTCCTGTATGGATGGCCGATCGCGGCGGTGGCGGCCGGGGTCCTGATGGCCACCATCTGTGTCCCTCCGCTCCGTACGGTTTGGGAACACCGCGATCCCCGTGAGCTCCTTCCGGCGCTCGGCCAGACCGCGCGCGGCGTCGCGCTCTACGGAATCGCGCTCGCGGCCGCGCTGGCCTGGGGCTTGCCGCCGCGGTGATGCTCCAGTGACCTCAGACTACCTCTCCCGCGCCGCTCGACTCCGTCCCGACGCCGTCGCTCTCGACGATGGGAGCCGCTCGTGGTCGTACCAGGATCTCCAGGCGCGGGTTGCTTCGGCGTCCGCGCGACTCGTCGATGCAGGCGCGAAGGGTCGTACGGTCGCGCTCGTCTCGGAGACCACCGGCGATGCGGTGATGGCGGTGCACGCCATCCTCGCGGCCGGAGCGGTGATCGCTCCGCTGAGTCCCCGCTCGACCGCGGAGGAGCTCCATCGCGCGCTGTCGGTGCTCGAGCCCGAGCTGGTTATCGCCGCACCCGAGGCCTGGGACGCGGCGGTCGCAGCGGGGGCCCGCCCCACTCCTTTGCCGGCGCTCGATCGCGCGGGCGATCCGTTGAACGACCGCATGCGACCGGCTACCGGGCGATCCCTCCCAGCGGGCACGCGCGCCATCCTTTGGACTTCGGGCACCGGAGGTCGTCCACGCGGAATCGCGCTCACAGACGCGAACTTCGACGCCAGCATCGGAGCGGCGACGGACCGCCTCAGACTGGGCCCCGACGACCGCTGGCTCGCGAGTCTGGGGATTGCCCAAATCGGCGGTCTGGTGCTGGTGCTCCGCGCGGGAGCGACGGGCGCGTCGGTGACCGCGCGCGGACGGTTTCGCCCCGAGGAGGTGGCCGCGCTGGTGGACGCCGGGTCGGTGACCCACGCCTCGCTCGTTCCCACCATGCTGCGCCAGCTGCTGGATCTGAGGAACGATCGTCCGGCCGCGACCCTTCGCTGCATTCTGGTCGGTGGCGCGCACTGCCCCCGCACGCTCGTGGAGCGCGCGGTGCGGGCGGGCTTCCCTCTCGCGCTCACCTACGGCATGACGGAGTCCACCTCGCAGGCCGCAACCGCGCCGCCGGAGCTCGTGCGCAGCAAGCCCGGCACCGTCGGATCTCCGCTCGAAGGGACCGAGATCCGGGTGGACGAGCGCGGCGAGGTGATGCTGCGCGGCCCGACGGTTGCGGCGGGTTACGTGGGGGCCGACCTCCCGCTCGCCGCGGACGGCTGGCTTCGCACGGGCGATCTCGGCGAGATCGACGCCGACGGACATCTGTGGATCACGGGACGGCGCTCGGACCGCATCGTCACCGGCGGCGTCAACGTCGATCCGGTCGAGATCGAGGATGTTCTGCGCTCGCACGCCGGAGTATCGGACGCGGCCGTCGTGGGCTTGCCGGACGAGCGCTGGGGCGAGGTCGTGGCGGCCGCGGTGGTCAGCGCCGTCGGCGCCTACCCGGACCCGGGCGAGCTCGAGGGACTGACGCGCGCCCGGCTCACCAGTTCGAAGGTCCCGCGGCGCTGGCTGTTTCTCTCTGAGCTGCCCAGGAACGCCAACGGAAAGGTCGATCGGAACGCGGTTCGCCAGGGGTTCCAGACCTCCTGATTCAGGGCGGCGGCCCCCCCCCTCAACACTACCGTCCCTACACGTGTCCTCAGGTATTAACTTTCAGTTTGGCTCGGAACCCAATCCCGGGACATCGAACGTGCCCTTGAGCGCGCCGAAACTGAACGCGATACGCCTCCGTCTGCACGCCGTTCTGGGGGCATTTCTCTTCTGCGCCGGATCCCTGGGTGCCCAGCAGGCCGACCAGGCCGACGCCGCACCGGTGACCCGGCTGGCGCCTCTTCGGGCGCGGATCCGTTCGGGGGACATTCAGGTCGACGGCGTGATCGACGAAGCGGCATGGGAGGGCGCGGACGTGGCGACGGGCTTCGTCCAGGCCGAGCCGATCGAGCAGGCCAAGGCGACCGAGGACACCGAGGTAAGGCTCCTGATCGACGACGAAGCGATCTATGTCTCCGCGCGCATGTGGGATTCCCACCCGGAGCAGATCGTCCGGCAGCTGCTGCGCCGCGACGAGCGTGGCCCGTTCTTCGACTGGTTCGGGATCTCGATCGACCCCAATCACGATCGACGCACCGCATACAGCTTCGACGTGAGCGCGGCCGGCGTCCAGCAGGACCGCTACGTCTTCGACGATCAATTCGAGGACGTCACGTGGAACGCGGTGTGGGAATCGGCCGTCTCGATCGATTCGCTGGGCTGGAGCGTGGAGTATCGGATTCCGCTCTCGCAGATCCGGTACGCCCCGGTCGACGGCCCGCGCACCTGGGGGATACAGTACACCCGCCGGCGCGCCGCGTCCGCGGAGATGACGAACTACGTGTTCATGAGCCGCCGGAAGGAAGAGGGCATCACGAGCCGGTACGCGACGCTCGAGAACGTCATCCTGCCTGCTTCGGTGCGGCGCGTCGAGGCGCGCCCTTACATCCTGAGCGGCTATCATAACGGACCGGCCGAGCCGGGCGATCCGTTCTTCGACGGCAGCGCGACCGAGAACAGGATCGGGTCGGACTTCCGTCTCGGTCTCGGCTCGGGCTTCACGCTCGACGCGACCGTGAACCCGGATTTCGGCCAGGTCGACGCCGACCCGGCGCAGATCAACCTTACCGCGTTCGAGACGTTCAACGGCGAGCGCCGTCCGTTCTTCGTCGAGGACGCTCAGCTGTTCGACTTCAACCTCTCGGGTGGTCAGAACCAGCTGTTCTACAGCCGCCGCATCGGCCGCGCGCCGCACGCGAGCGCGCCGGGCGACGCGGACTTCTCGGACATCCCGGACGCGGCCACGATCCTGGGCGCAGCCAAGCTCACGGGACGCACCGCGGGCGGGCTGGCGATGGGCGCGTTGACCGCCGTCACCGGGGCCGAGACGGGCCGCGCGTTCTTCTTGAACGACGGACAGACGGTGGACTTCGCCGCCGAGCCGCACACCGAATACGGCGTGCTCAGCGCGCAGCAGGATCTGAAGGGCGGCGCGTCGCAGCTGGGTGCGATCTTCACCGCGCTCCACCGGGACCTGGGGGCGGACGGCATCTTCGACTTTCTCCCCGACCAGGCCTACAACGGCGGCGTGCGGTTCGAGCATCAGTGGAATGACCGCGGGTGGCGCCTGAACGGCTTCTTCGCCGCGAGCCACGTGCGCGGCACGCCGGATGCGTTGATCCGCCTGCAGCGCGCGAGCAACCACTACTTCCAGAGGCCCGACGCGCCGAGCCTCGAGGTCGACTCCGCCGCGACCACGTTCACGGGAGCGTCGTGGCGTCTGCAGCTGGACCGGCAGAACACACGGCACTGGACGGGCTCGATCTGGACCTCGGAGATCACGCCCGGATTCGAGATCAACGATCTCGGATTCAGCAGCGCGCGCGAGCGCTTCGAGGGAGGGGCTCGCTTCGGATATCGCGAGGTTCGCCCCGGCACGCACTTCCGCGAATACAACTTCAACTTCATGACGTTCTACAACTTCAGCCATGATGGGCTGGACGGCCCGTTCGGCTGGGACACGTGGAGGCGGGCATACACCGGCGGGAACTTCAACCTTTCCGCGCGCGCGACCCTCCTGAACTTCAACAGCGCGGACCTGAGCTTTGGCTGGCAGCCCGACACGTACAGCCGGGTCGCGACTCGTGGCGGCCCGATCATGATCGAGCCGGGCAGCGTGAACCTCAGGGCCGGCTTCAGCTCGGACCGTCGCAGCGCGCTCTCGGTGAACCTCGGGGTCCACGCGTCGAAGGGCTCGCTCGACAGCGGTCACGACTACTCGGTGGACGGATCGCTCAACTACCGGCCGAACTCGCAGCTGGTTCTTCAGCTCCAGCCTCGCTACAGCATCCAGACGGACCGGGGCCAATACGTCACGTCGACCTCGGCCGTTTCGTACGAGCCCACGTTCGGTCGCCGCTATCTCTTCGGCGACCTGGAGCGGAAGACCTTCTCGCTCGAGACTCGCGCGGACTACACGTTCTCGCCCACCCTCACGCTGCAGGTGTTCGCGCAGCCCCTGATCTCCTCGGGCGACTACGTGCGCTACAAGCAGCTCGTGACGCCGGCGACGTACGACTTCCAGGCGCTCGACCCGACGCTCGTCGGCCGCGACCAGCAGGTGGACTTCGACGGGAACGGCAGCACCGACTACACGTTCACCGACAAGGACTTCAACGTCGGCTCGCTGATCGGTAGCGCGGT
>CAMCNM010000088.1 GCA_945876015.1 Gemmatimonas phototrophica | reverse complement strand
GTGGACGAAGCCTCCGCCGCGCTCGGCGACGTGTCCGCCTTCAGCCGGGCGCGGGTCGAGCGCGCCGAATGGGAGGCGACGCTCGCCGAGCGCGACCTGCAGAGCGCGCGAACGCTCTTCGAGGCCGGCGGGCTGGCGCGGCGCGAGATCGAGGAGGCGGAGCGGCGGGCTGCCGACGCGCGCAGCACGCTGCAGGCGGCGAGCGCGGGGGCGAGCACAGGCTCGGCCGGGGTCGCCGTCGTAGTGCAGGCGCGCGCGGCGCTGGAGGCGGCGCGCGCGCGGCTCGCACAGACGCGCATCGTCGCCCCCGCGGCGGGCACCGTCCTGCTGCGCGAGGTCGAGCCCGGCGACGTCGTGCAGCCCGGACGCACGCTGATCGAGCTTGCCACCGACGGTCCGGTCGAGGTGGTCGTCTTCCCATCCGAGGACAACCTGGAGGGAATCACGCTCGGAGCTGGCGCCGCCGTGTCCGCCGACGCGTACCCGGACCGCACGTTCCACGCGCAGGTCAGCCTGATCGCGCCCTCGGTCGATGCGGCTCAGGGCACCGTGGAGGTGCGGCTCGCCGTCCCCGAGCCGCCGGCTTATCTCCTCCCCGATATGACCCTGTCGGTGAACATCGAGGCCGGGCGGCGCGCACAAGCGGCGGTGCTCCCCGAGGGCGCCGTGCGGGGGCTCGGCACCGGGGAGCCCTGGGTCGCGGTCGCGGATGCCGGGCGGCTCAAGCGGCGTCCCGTTAAGGTCGGCCTGACTGCCGACGGCTGGGTGGAGATCCTGGACGGAGTGGGCGACGGGGACTTGGTCGTGCCCGCCGCCGGCTCGCCCGAGCCGGGCGCGCGGGTGCGGGCGCGGATCACGAGAATGGACGGCTGAGGGTGCCGTTCGAGCTCTTCATCGCGCTGCGCTACCTGAAGGACGGGCGCCTCCAGACCGGGCTGATCCTGGCCGGGATCGGGGTCGGCGTGGGCGTCATCATCTTCCTCTCCGCTCTGATCACCGGGCTCCAGCAGAGCATCGTCGAGCGCACCCTGGGAAGCCAGCCCTTCGTGGTGGTCCGGCCTCCCGAGGAGATGCCGCGAGCGCTCGCCTCCGACCCCGCCGCGCTCAACGCCGTGGAGACCCAGCGACCGCCGCAGCGGATCCGGTCGATCACCGGGTGGGAACAGGTCGAGGCCTTGCTCCAGAAGACGCCGGGCGTCGTCGCGGTCGCGCCGACCGTGTCGGGCCCCGCCATCGCGGTGCGGGGCGAGGCCGCTCTCGCGATCGCAATCCGCGGGTTGGACATCGAGGCCTACTCGGCCGTGATCGACGTGCGCAAGCGGCTCGTCGATGGGGTCTTCAACCTGTCGGGATTCAACGCGGTCGTGGGGACGGAGCTGGCGCGCAAGCTCGGGGTGGGCGTGGGCGGGCGCCTGCGCATCCAGACCGGCGGCAAACCCGAGACCGTATACACGGTGGCGGGCGTGTTCGACTACCGGAACACGGACCTGAACGAGCGGCTGGTGTTCGTGTCGCTGCGGGGAGCCCAGACGCTGTTCGGGCTGGAGGGCGGAGTGTCCTCCCTGGAGATTCGCGGCACGGAGATCTTCGGAGCCGACGCGCTCGCCGACGAGATCCGCGACCGCACCGGACTGATCGCCGAGTCCTGGATGGCGCGCAACGGCGATCTCCTGGTGGGGCTGCGCTCGCAGAGCTCGTCGAGCGTGATGATCCAGGTGTTCGTGATCCTCGCTGTCGCGCTCGGCATCGCGAGCGTATTGGCGGTGTCGGTGGTGCAGAAGGCGAGGGAGATCGGCATCCTGCGCGCGACCGGAACGCGGGCGGCCTCGGTGACGCGGATCTTCCTGCTGCAGGGGGCAATGCTGGGCACGCTCGGATCGCTGCTCGGCATCGCCATCGGCACCGCGCTCGCGCTGTTGTTCGCGCGGCTCGCCACCAATCCCGACGGCTCGCCCACATTCCCGGTTGCGCTCACCGGGTGGCTTTACGCGCGCTCGGTGGGTGTGGCGCTCACCGTCGGGCTGGTCTCGGCCATCGTGCCCGCCCGGGACGCGGCGCGCATGGATCCGGCGACCGTGATCCGCAATGGCTGAGGCCGCTCCTCTGGTGCGCACGGAGGGCCTCACCAAGACCTACGGCGACCACGTCACCACCACCGTGCTCAAGGGGATCGATCTCGTCCTGGAGCCGGGCGAATTGTGCGCCCTCACCGGTCCTTCGGGGTCGGGCAAGACCACGCTGCTCAACCTGATCGGTCTGCTCGACCGGCCGACCGGTGGGCGCCTCCTGATCCAGGGGCTCGATGCCCGAACGCTCGACGACGACGCGCGCACGACGCTGCGCGGTCGCACACTCGGCTTCGTATTCCAGTTCCACCACCTGCTCCCCGCGTTCTCGGCCGAGGAGAACGTGATGATCCCGCTGTTCGCGCAGCACGGGCGGCCGCAGGCGTGGATGCACGAGCGCGCGAGGGCGCTCCTCGCGGCGGTGGGGCTGGCCGAGCGAATGGGCTACCGGGCCACCGACCTGTCGGGCGGCGAGCAGCAGCGCGTCGCGATCGCGCGCGCTCTCGTGATGGAACCTCCGCTCGTGCTCGCGGACGAGCCGACGGGTAACCTCGACACCCAGACCGGTGCTCAGGTTCTCGAACTGCTGCGCTCGTTCAACCGCGAGCTCGGCACCGCGTTCGTGATCGTGACCCACGACGAGGCGGTGGCGGAGCGCTGCGACCGCATCGTCCACATGGTGGACGGGCGGGTGGACTCCGACACCCGAGTCAGCGAACGGGCGCTCATTCTGGAGAAGTAGCGTCGCGCTTCAGCCGATCCCGAGCCACCGACCTATCCAGTAGGCCGCGGTCGCCGTGCCTGTCGAGAGCGTCATTCCCCAAGCCAGGTCTACGACTACCAGGACAAGGGGGAAGTCGCGGAACAGCGCCAGGCAGGTGAGGTCGAAGGCAGCGTACGAAACCAGCCCGAGGAGCGCGCCCAACATCGCTGCCTTCGCGGCGGAACCGGCGGCTAGCCCGGGGAGCGCCGCGAACACCAGGATGCCGGCCACGAAGAGCAGGTAGAAGAGAAGGGCCGCGCCCCATTTCACCTCGGGGGCGAGGAAGAGCGCCAGCCGCTCCTGGTAGAAGCGGCTCGCGACGAGCCCGATCCAGACCAGGTCGGCCAGCAGGAAGGTGGCGACGGTGGCCAGGTAGAGTTTGGCGAGCGCGGACGCGGTCATCGGTCTCCTCGGTCGGGGGTTCAGGGTCGGGCGCGGAGCACGGCGCGAAGCCCAGCGAGACCCTCGACCCGCTGGACCCCCGCGAGCGAGCCGACTTGGGCCAGGAGCGCGGCGGCCCCCCGGCCTCCCACCAGGAGTGGGATCGCCGCCGGGAGCGCGAGCCGGAGCGCGCCGACCTGGGCCGCCGCCCCTTCGGGCGGCGGGCTCAGCACGGCGCTCACCGCGACGGCGGTGGCAGCCACCCCGCGGGCGGCCCGCGTGATCTCGGCCGGAGGGAGGTCCGCCCCGAGGTACGCCACCTTCCACCCCTCGAGGGTCGCCGCCGCTGCGGCCAGACGCGCGCCCAACTGATGGCGCTCGCCGGGGAGGGTGACCAGCACGATCGTCCGATTGCCCACCGCCGCGGGGGCTGAGTCGGTGAGCCAGGCGAGCACGGCCTCCACCGCGGCCGAGGCGAGGTGCTCATGCCCGGGGCCGATCTCACCCCGAGCCCACTGCTCCCCCAGCTCGGTGAGAAAAGGCGCGACCATGTCGTCCAGGAAGGAAGGCGCGCCCAGGGTGAAGGCCGCTTGGCGGAGGCACGCGTGCAGGGCATCCCCGTCCAGCGCGCGGGCGTGCGCCAACGCTTCCGCCACCCGGCCCTCGGCGGCCCCGAGGCTGGCCCCCGCGGGAGGCGCCTCGGCCCGGCGGTCCTGTTCGAGCAGGGTGCGCGCCTCGTGGAGCGGAAGCCCGGCCACCAGCCGGATGGGCCGGCCGCTCTCGGTCAGCGCGCGCAGCAGGGTGAGCCGCTCGACGTCCTCATCGGAGTAGAGCCGCTGGCGGCCCTCGGTCCGTCCCGGACGGACCACTCCGTAGCGCCGCTCCCAGGCCCGCAGCGTGGCAGGGGTGAGCCCGGTGCGCTGGTGCACCACTCGCACCGGGTGTCGGGGCTCCTCAGGTCCGCCGGTCATCGACCCAGCGGCGCGAAGCGATAGTGAGCCACCATCCACTCGGTCCCCTTCCGGTAGCCGAAGAGCTCCTCGCACGCCAGGAAGAACAAGCGCCACCGGTGGTACCAGCGCTCCGCCTCCGCGCCGTAGGCCTGCGCCAGGATCGGGAGCACCTCCTCACGGCGAGCCTCCAGGTTCGTCCGCCAGGCGCGCGCAGTGAGCGCGTAGTGGTGGCCGTCCACCAGCCATCCCGCCTCCAACTCGAGATCCCGATCGAAGCGCGGCAGCAGGTCGATCGATGGCATCAGCCCGCCCGTGAAGAAGTATCGTCCCATCCAGTTGTCCGGCCCCTCGGTCTCGAATGGATAGGCGTGCCGTAGGTGGCAGAAGACGTGCACGAACAGGCGACCGTCGGGGCGCAGCCAACCCCGGATGCGGCGCATCAGCTCGCGGTAGTTCCTCATGTGCTCGAACATCTCGACGCTCACCACCCGGTCGAAGCGCTCGGCGATGTCGAAGTCGTTCATGTCCGCGGTGATCACGCGCACGTTCTTCGGCGCCCGCGCCTCGATGAACGCGCGCTGGGGCGCGGAGTTCGACACGGCTACGATACGGCTCGCCGGGAAGCGCCTCGCCATCCAGAGCGTGAGCGATCCCCAGCCGCAGCCCAACTCGAGGACGTCCTGTCCGTCGGCCAGGCCCGCGCGGGCGGCGGTGAGGTCGAGCATCGCCTCCTCCGCCTCACCGAGCGTCGTCACCCCCTCGGGCCAGAGCGCGCCGCTGTACTTGAGCCGCGGTCCGAGCACCTGCTCGAAGAAGGTGGGTGAAAGCTCGTAGTGCTGTTCGTTGGCCGCTTCCGTGTGGAGAGCGATCGGGCTCTGCTCGAGGGTGCGCACGAACGCCTCGAGCGGAGGCGCCTTCCGGGCCTCACCGAGCCGCCGCTCGAGCAGGCGCTTGATCCCCGCCCTGAGCAGCGGGAGGGGAACCAGCCCACGCTCCGCGAGGGTTGTTGCCACCGCGGTGATCATGCTTGCCTCCGTGGAAACCAGGGGAAGAACGCGTTCGTGGTGCGCTGGTAGGCGCGATAGCGGTCCCCCCTGCTCTTGAGCGCCTGCAGCTCGGTGTAGGGGATGCCGGAGACGCGAAACAGGAAGGCGAGCATGAGCACGGGTCCGATCCATGTGAGGGGAGCGCCCCGCCCAATGAGCACGTACGCCCACCAGTGGGTCCACTCGAAGAAATAGTTGGGATGACGCGAGTACTTCCACAGTCCGCGGCGCATGACCTGCCCGCGATTGGCCGGGTCGGCGCGGAAGCGTGCGAGCTGGCGGTCGGCCACGGTCTCGCCCACGACCGCGATCGCCCATACGACCGCGCCGGCGACGTCGAGTGCGCCGCGGGCGCCGCCCCGCATCGCGGCGAGCATGGGCAAGGAGAAGAGCACGGCGACCGCCGCCTGTGCCTGGTAGACGACGAAGAAGCGGGCCGACGCGCTCTCGCCCCAATGCGCGCGCAGCGCGCGGTAGCGCCCGTCCTCCTGTGCGTGTCCGATGACGCGGTCTGTCACCAGGTACCAGGCGAGGCGCGCTCCCCAGATCGCTCCCGCCGCCCCGACCAGCGCTCGCCGAGCGAGGTCCCCTTCCACCCACCACGGATAGAGCAGCGCGAGCAGCGCGAGCCCTGTCGCCCAGGCCGCATCCACGCTGGTCGCGTCGCGCGTGGTGAGCTGGCGGCGCCAGAGAACGGCCATCACGAGCGCGAGCGCGCCCCACGCGGCCACCACCACGGCGGTCATCCGGCGCGCTCCCATTCGTCGGTGTCGGCCATGCGGACGGGGCGCGCTTCACCGCGGGGGTCGGCCCGGCCCGTGGCCTCGGTCGGCGTGAAGCGCGTGGGCAGGGCGGGCGCGATCGCCGCCGGCAGGGTCGCGTGCGGCTTCGCGAGCACCAGCTGCACGCTCCCCAGCACGCTTTCCGCGAAGCCTCCCTCGGAGTAGCACAGATAGAAGCGCCACAGCCGGCGGAACCGCTCGTCGAAGCCCAGGGCGCGGGCGGCCGGCCAGGCCGCCTCGAAGCGTTCCCGCCACCGCCGCAGCGTCTCGGCGTAGTGCGGGGTGATGTCCTCGAAGTGCACGAGCCGCAGGTCGGTGTGCGCGAGCGCGGCCGTCAGGGCCGCGACCGACGGGATGCAGCTGCCGGGGAAGACGTAGCGGTTGATGAAGTCGGGGCGATCTGGTGCGTAGAAGCGGTCCTGGATCGTGATCGCCTGGATCGCGGCGAGGCCGTGCGGTTCCAGGAGCGCGGCGCAGCACTCGAAGTACTCGCGGTAGTACTGGTGGCCGACCGCCTCGATCATCTCGATCGAAACCAGTTTATCGAAGCGTCCCTCCAGGTCGCGGTAGTCGCGCTCGAGCAGGTCGATCCGCGAGCCGAGCCCGGCCGCCGCCACGCGCTCGCGGGCCAGCGCGGCTTGCGCGGGCGAGATCGTGGTGGTCGTGACCCGACTGCCGTGGCGACCCGCCGCGTGCAGCGCGAAGCCCCCCCACCCGCTCCCGATCTCGACCACCCGGTCGCCCGCGGTGAGCGCGAGCTTGCGGCATAGCCGCTCGTACTTGGCCGTAGACGCGTCGGCGAGCGTGCTGCCGGGGTGCTCGAGGACGCCCGCCGAATACGTGAGGGTCTCGTCCAGGAAGAGCGCGAAGAACTCGTTGCCCAGGTCGTAGTGCGCGCGGATGTTGCGGCTGCTCCCCGCGCGCGTGTTGCGGCGTAGCGCGCGCATCGCCCAGGCGATCGGCTGCACCGCGCGCGCCCAGCCGGTCTCGATCGCTTCGAGCACGTCGCGGTTGCGCAGGAAGATGCGCACCACCGCGGTCAGGTCGTCCGCGTCCCACTCGCCGCGCACGTACGATTCGGCAGCGCCCAGGTGGCCGCCCATGGCCAGTGCGGTGAAGAAGGCGGGGTCGCGGACGGTCACCGACGCGCGCAGGTCGCCGCCGCCGCCGAAAACGGTGGTCGCGCCGCGGTGGCGGACCTCGAGCGTTCCTTCCTCGATCGCGGCGAGGCGGGCGTGCACGGCGCGCTCGGCGGTGGCCTGGGAGAATCTCATGCGGAGTGCCGCTCGGGGTGGGAGTGGAGGGGGGCGCCCTTGAGGCGGAGCAGGGCGGCCTGCCAGTAGATGCCGCCGATCACGCGGCCGGTCATCCACGGGAAGCGCGCCAGGGCTCCGGCCAGGGTGGCTCGGGTGATCGGCCGACGGTGCAGCGAGAGGGTGGCGTCGAAGATCTTCCGGCCTCCCTCGAGACTCTCCATGTGCACGGCGAGGCGGCGCCCCGGTGCGGTGAAGCGCCAGTCGTAGCGCTGGTCCATGGGCATGAAGGGCGAGACGTGGAAGGCCTTCTGGAAGCGCCGCCGCCGCCCGCCCGCGCTGGTCTCCGTGCCGGCGCCCAGCGCGTACGTGTGGCGCTCTCCCCAAGGCGTGTTCGTGATCTCGGCGACGATCGTATCCACCGTCTCGCCGTCCCCGGCGAAGCAGTAGTAGAACGTCACCGGATTCATCACGTAGCCGAGGTAGCGCAAGTGGCCGAGCATCCGGATCGGACCATCGGGGCGCGCGCCGGTCAGCCGCTCAGCCTCGTCGCGCACCGCTTCGGCGAGTGGAATCGCGGGATTCCCCAGAT
>CAMCNM010000087.1 GCA_945876015.1 Gemmatimonas phototrophica | reverse complement strand
GCGGCCCCAAGCGCGGTGAGGTGCGGTACCGGATCGTCGAGGAGCCGCGCGAGGCCGGCGTGCTCCAGTTGCTCTCCGAGGTGCTCGAGGATGCGCGCCATTGCTGCGTGTTCTTCGGCAGTGAGGACCGCGCCGCCGACGTCGGCGATTACCTGACGCTGCACGGCTACGCCGCCAGCGCGCCGGGCGACGAGAGCGCGCCGGTCTGGCTGGCGGTGCGCGAGCTGGACGCGCGCGACGCGCTCGCGGGGGAGGGCGTGGTGTCGGTGAGCTACGACGCACCCGCGGGTCCCGACGCGCTGGACCGACGCCATGGGAGCGGACGCGGCGGGACGATCGTCGTGCTGCCCCGCGAGATGCCCCACCTGAGGGACGTCGCCCGCAGGACCGGATACAAGGTGGTGCCCTTCCCGCCCCCGGTCCGAAGCGCCGGCAGCAGCGAGCTCGATGCTCTGCTCGGCAAGCTCGAGTCCCTCGCAGGCGAGATCGATCTGGCGCCGTATCTGGTCGCGCTCGAGCCGCTGCTCACACGGCACGGTGCCGCGGAAATCGCGGCGGCCTCGGTCGCGTTGCTGCGCGAGCGCGCGCCGGCCGAGACCGCCGCGCCGCCCACCGGCCGGGCCGAGTCCAGCACCAAGAAGGCCGAAAAGCCCGCGGCTCCCACACCACGGAAGAGCGAAGACGCACCCCAGCGCCCCGGCGTGATGGCGCGCCTCTACATCAGCCTGGGCGAGCGCGACAAGGCCGACACGCGCCAGATCATGGGCGCGGTCACCGGCGAGTCGGGGATCCCCGGCTCGAAGGTCGGGAAGATCGAGGTGCGGGACACGTTCTCGATCGTCGAGGTCGAGGAGTCCGTGGCAGAGCTGGTGATCCGGTCGCTCAACGGGATCACCGTGCGCGGCCGGAGCGTGCGTGCCGACTTCGATCGCGGCCGCACGAGAGATCACGACGTCCGGAGCGACGGCGGCGAGCGTGCACCGCGCCGCGAAGCACCGAGTCGCGGACCGCGCGAAGAAGGACCTCGGCGCGGACCGCGTGAAGAGGGCACACGTCGCGGACCACGCGAAGGGGCAGCACGCCGTGGACCGCGCGACGAGGGAGCACGTCGCGCACCGACCGGTGGAAGCGGCGCGCCGTCTCGTAGTGGACCTGGTGGGCCCAAGCGTCCGCGCGACGACGACCGACCGCCTTCGCGCGGGCCGGGCCGTCCCACGGATGGCGGCAAGCCGCCGCGAGGTGGGGCGGGAGGCAAGCCGCCGCGAGGTGGGGCGGGAGGCAAGCCGCCACGTAGCGGACCGGGGGGCAAACCCCCGCGTCGCGGGCCACCCCGGGATCGTGCCTAGCCGCGCGATCCCCGCAGCGTTTTTAGGTCAGAAGGAAAGAAGGGGCCGCACCCATCAGGTGCGGCCCCTTCTTCACGCCGTTCGGTCGCGGGCGGATAAGATCCGGGCGACCGGACACTCGCGCATGGTTACCTGATGCCGTCCTTCAGGCCCTTCCCGGAACGGAAGCTCGGAGACTTGGAAGCGGCGATCTTGATGCTCTCGCCGGTGCGCGGGTTCCTGCCGATACGAGCCTTCCGCTTCTTCGCTTCGAACGTACCGAACCCGGTGATCTGGACGCGGTCGCCCTTCTTGAGTGCCTTGGCGATGATGCCGCCGTTGGTGCCGAAAAGTGCATCGATCGCCCGAGACGCATCTGCCTTGGTGATCCCGGTCACGTCCGCGAGGGAGTCCACCAGATCCGACTTGTTCATCGCTCACTCCTGCTCTGAAATGTGGGGGAGACTGCGGCCTCAGCCGCTCCTGCTGCATGGAGCATCGCTTCCGGAACCGCGACCCGAAAGATGCGACCCCCCGAAACACCGCGTGAAATAAAGGTTTTCGGCACCCCGGGGCGAAAGCGTATGAACGGTAAGAGTCACTTCGAGACGCGTCAAGAGAGGAAAATGCTCATTGCGCGCGCCGTTCCCGCGTTCCGCGCGAACCTGAGCGGATGCGATGCGGTCGCAACACACGCATCCACCCGAGTGCAACGAGATGATGTGGAAAAACCACTAGAGGAAGTAAACAGATGTCGGCCAGCGGGCCCGCGCTTCGTCAGACCGACGACTCGCGCTTCCGGTTCGTCACCAGCGTGTAGATGAACCAGCCCAACGCGACCAGCAGCGCGAGCTTGATCGCGATCCAGGTCAGTCCGATGACGAATGCCAGGAAGGGAAAGACCACGGTGGCGACGAGCTTGAAGGCCAACAGCGCCGCCACGCCACCGATGAACATCGCACCGAAGCTACGCATCCGCCCTCCCGAGTGAGCATGGAAACTGCCGCCGACGGTTGTCCCATACGGACATGTCCGGGTGCCGGTTTCAAGGTCATGCTCCAGATACGGATCAGCCAGCCCATTCCATCGCCCCGCCCCCTTGGTATGGCACCACACGTGTAACACTCCGCTCTCCGTGGCGCCGCCCGCCCGCCGGGCAGGGTCCATCGAGGCCAATTCCGACCGGATCTGACCACTCCTGACCGACTCCGCGCGATGTCTCCCACTGGGCACGCCACGCGGCGTGGGGTCCCGCGATCCGGGGCTCGACCACGACCGCAACGGACCACGCGTGACGCGGAGGGAAGCATGAAGGCGTTCGTGAAGCGGACGGGGATGGTGACGGTGTTGGTGGTGGCGGTGACGATGACGAGTGGGCTCGCGGCCTACATCCAACAGTGCGCCGCGTTCATCAGCAGCGGCGAGTACGACGATCCCACGGTGGGCTGGCTCCTCGGCGAGCGCATCTACACCGAGACCACGACGCTCGTGTTCACTTCGACCGGTGGGTGGATGGGGTTCGGGGGATCGGCGTCGCGCACCACCGTCACCACGACCTTGTATTCGATCGGCACCTACCAGATGGACAACGGCACTCGGGCCGAGCTGCGCTGCGACTCCTACAAATACGCTTGATCCGTCCACGTGCGGGCGGGGGCCGGTCCACCGGCCCCCGCCCCTTCTCCGGAGATGTCGCCATGCACAAAGTCATCCTCGCCGCCTGCTCCGATCGGGATCCGGGCGGCGAGCTCGGGTCTCTGACGCTCGACCGGCCGCTCGCGACCCTCGAGCTCGTGCGCGAAGCCCGGGGATCCGCCGAGGGCGGCAACGATCTCTAAGTCCCCTCGCGTCCGACCCTGGTCAACGGGGACGTGTGGGTGCTCGACGAAGGCAACGATCACCTGGTACGCTTTGACTCCACGCTTTCCGCGGCGCGGACGTTCGGACGGAGCGGACAGGGACCGGGAGAGATCGAGTTCGCCCAGGACCTGGCTCTCGATGGGGATCGCCTGATCGTGGCCGAGACCGGAAATGGCCGGCTCTCGATCTTCGGCACGTCGGGAGTCTTCCGCGCCACGCTGCCGATGTCGCAGCCGCCAAGGCACGTGGCGACCACGGGCGGAACCGTGATCGCGACCGTGACGCTGGCGGGGGATTACGCGTATCGCGTCGGCCCCGGGGGAACGATCTCGCCGCACGCGGAGACTCCGCCCGCGCTTCGGCGTCTGGCTCGATCGGACAGCGCCACCTATCTCCCCGCGGGACCCTTCATCGCGCCCGCGCCCGACGGCGGTCTCTACGTGCTCGACCCATCCGTGCTCGCGCTTTCCTCCTTCGATCGAAACGGGGAGGTGACGAGCACGCGGCTCCTCCCGGAGCCCTTCCGGAGCAGCCTCCTGGAGAAGCGGCGGCGGCGAGCGAAGGCCTGGGGAGCGCGTGCCGCGGCGTTCGTGGACACACCCGCGACCAAGCGCATCTCGGCTTCGCCGGACGGCCGACTGCTGTTGCTGTTTCCGCTTCCCGAGCACTGGGGGCTGTTGATCGACCCCAGCAGCGGGAGCGCGCGACCCCTCCCGCTTCCGACTGATCCCCGGATGCCGGACATCCTCTATGCGGCGACCGATGCAAGCCTGGTCGGCGAGCGCCTCTTCGTGACGAGCGGAAGCCAGCTCTATGCGTTTCGCGTCGCGGTGGACAACGCCCTCGCGCCGTCGCCCACCGTCGGATGGGGCCCCGCCGACGCCCCCCATCGGCTGGTCGTCTTCTCGGACTATCAATGCGCGGCGTGCGCCCTCCTGGAGCGCGGGGCGGGGCCCGAGCTCCGCGCGCTGGCCGAGTCCGGCCGGATGCGCGTGGAGCTGCGTCACTTTCCGCTGGCTGGTCACCGCCGCGCGGCCGGAGCCGCCGCGGCCTCGATCTGCGTCGGGCGCCAGGGCGCGGGCCAGGCGATGCACGAGGCGCTCTTTCGCACCACGGTCGGCTGGACCGCGGCGGCTCCCTCGGGCCCGTGGTTCGAGCACCTCGCCGACTCGCTCGGGCTTGACGGACCCGAGCTGTCGCGCTGCAGCGAGAGGGACAACGTGGCGGGGCTGCTCGCCGCCGACCTCGCGATCGGCCGCGCCGCGGGATTGATCGGCGTGCCCGCGGTTTTCCTCGATGGACGTCTCGTGACGTTCCGGTCTCCCGCAGACCTCGTCCGTCGGCTGGAACGGATGACCTCAGAGCCCGTATCGATGCATCCGATCGCGGAGCGTGTTCCGTGACATCCCGAGCTCGCGCGCGGCGTGGGTCCGGTTGCCCCGACACCGCGCGAGCACCGCACGGATGCGGTCGCGCTCCTCCTCGACCGTGCCGTAGCACGAGTACCGATCCGCGGGCGCAGGTGCGGCGGCGGTCGGGGCCGATTCCGACGGTGGCAGGGCGTGACCGGCGAGCATCGATGCGAGCGCGGCGCCGAACCCGGTCTCGGCGTCGACGATGTGGGCCGCTTCGACCGCGTGGCCCAGCTCGCGCACGTTCCCCGGCCACGGATGCGCGGCGAGCAGTCGGAGCGTGGGCGGGTCGAGCCGGGGCCGGGGGATGCGGTGGCGGCTGGCGGATGCGCGCAGGAAATGCTCGGCGAGCGCCTCGACGTCGCCCGGGCGCTCGCGCAGCGGCGGGAGACGGACCCGGAGCAGCGCCAGCCGATGGAAGAGGTCGCGGCGAAAGGCCCCCACTCCCATCAGGCCCTCGAGCTCGCGCGACGTGGCCGACACCACGCGCACGTCAACCTTCGACGGACGCCGAGCGCCGACCGGGCGCACCTCCCCCTCCTCGAGCACGGTGAGCAGCTTCGCCTGCTGAGCGGGGGGCAGGTCCCCCACTTCGTCGAGCAGAACCGTCCCACGATGGGCGCTCTCGATCAGGCCGACGCGATCCTCGTGCGCCCCCGTGAACGTGCCGCGGCGATGGCCGAAGAGCTCGCTCTCGAACAGCGCTTTGGGCACGGCGGCGCAGTTGAGCGCCACGAAGGGACCCGACGCTCGTGCTCCCCGGTCGTGGATGATCCGCGCGATCAGGCTCTTTCCCGTCCCGGTCTCACCGAGGAGGAGGACGAGCGCGTCCACGTAGGCGGCGCGCTCGACGAAGCGGCGCACCGTATCCATCTCGGGACTGCTTCCGATCAGCCCCGGATGCTTAGGCGGGCTCGGCATGCGCGAACGATGACCCGCGGATGCGGGCCACCGAATGGTGCAACGCGAAGTGGTGGGTGCGGAGCAGTGACCTGCGAGCGGCCCTGGGGCCGCGGGCCGGTGAAGAGCCTACTTGTACCGGTAGGTGACGCGGCCGCGCGTGAGGTCGTAAGGGGAGAGCTCGACCTTCACTCGATCGCCCTCGAGCACACGGATGTAGTTCTGACGCATCTTTCCAGATAGGTAGGCGAGGATCTTGTGCCCATTCTCCAGGGCGACCCGGAAGGTCGCATTGGGAAGCACCTCGCTCACCGTGCCCTCGATCTCGATCGCTTCTTTCGCCACACGCCTCCGTTGTACGGTACGGTCCCCAACCCCAACCTTACCACCGGTCGCTAGGGGTGGCAACGGAGGCTATCCTGCCGCATGTCCCTTCATTTCTCCACCGACGAGCGACGAGCGCTGGAGCACGGGCTCGCGGCCGGGCGGAACGACTGCCCGCGGTGCGGCGGCAATATCGACCGTCAGACCGTCCCGCAGCGCTCGGACGTGGCCTACGTGCGGGACCGCATCACCGTGACCTGCATCGGGTGCGGCGCGACCACCGTGCTGGACCGGCGGCGCATCGAGCGCGCGCCCGAGGGGCCCTGAGCCGCGCCCCGTTTCTGGCGTCGCTGCGAAGCCCCGGCCCCTGCCGCGGGAGCGGCGGCCGCGTTAGGGTAGGACCCTCTGAATCCCGAGCCATGGAGCAGGCATGCCGAACCGGACCGTGACGTTCAAGACCAACCAGGGGTCGTTCAAGGTGGAGCTGTTCGACGACAAGGCTCCCGCGACGACGGCCAATTTCGCCACGCTGGCCGGCAAGGGCTACTACAACGGGGTCATCTTCCACCGGGTCATCCCGGGATTCATGATCCAGGGCGGCGACCCGACCGGCACCGGCCGCGGCGGTCCCGGCTACAACATCCCCGACGAATTCGGTAAGGGGCTCGCGCACGACTCCGAGGGCATCCTCTCGATGGCGAACGCGGGGCCGAACACGGGAGGCTCGCAGTTCTTCATCACGCTGGCCGCGACCCCGTGGCTGGACCGCAAGCACGCGATCTTCGGAAAGGTCACCGAAGGGCTCGACGTCATCCGGAAGATCGGACAGGTCAAGACCGCCATGGGGGACCGCCCTGTCGCCGAAGTCGTGATGGAAGAGGTGGCGGTGGAGGGCGGCACACCCACCTCGTCCGGGCGGCCCCGGCTGGCAGCGCTCTTGCACGCTGGAGAGCCTTATGACCCGCCCCAAACCTCCCAAGCGCTCGCCCCTCACCGAACCGGACCGCAAGCCCGATCCGATGCGTGATCGGGAGGTCCCCGAGCCGGACACGAATCCCGGCCCGGGCCCTGGCGAGGACCCCAGACCGGAGCCCGGTCCGGGTCCCGGTCCGGCTCCCCATCCGGAGCCCGGGCCGCAACCAGGACCGAGGCCGGATCCGGGGCCGACGGCGTTCGCTCGCCTGACCGGAGGCGTCACCCGCCGTCAGCTCGTGGGCGGCCTCGCGGCCGCGGTCCTGATCGCGCTGATCGGCTGGACCAACTGCGGACCTGGAGCGCCCATCCCCGCCCCCTATCTAGGGAGGCGGGAGATCCCGAGATTGGCGGGAAGCGTGGCTCCTCCGGGATCCCGCTCCGCCAGGAACCTTCCCTGGGGGGTGACGTAGAGAAATTTGCCCGCCGACGAGCCCTCCCCGCAGCGATCCGGGAGTTTCCGTCCCGAGCAGTTTCCGGACATCGACCCACAAACGGTACAAGACGCGCGCCGACGATGGGCGGTGTGGCGCCCTTTCCCGTACGGAGGTCCGATGCGGTTCCAGCAGTGCGCCGCCGCCCTCGGGCTCGTGACGTCCGAAGCGCCGTTCCCGTCCTTTTCGCGGGTCCACCTTTCGGTCGCTAAACGCACGCCTTCGAGTCGGGTGTCTACAGAATCACCTGTCAGCATGAGCCACTGAGGCGCGCGTGGAATCGATCTTCGAGTTCCTGTTCAAATACCGGCCGAGCCTGTTCAGTCAGGGCGACATCGTCCTGCGCAGCCCGTGGCCCGTCGTCACCCTCCTGATCGCGGTGGTGGTCGTCGCGGCGGTGGTCGGCTTCAGCTACCTGCGTCCGCGCGGGCGGGCGGGAACGGTAGACCGCGCGATCATGGCCGCCCTCCGTACGGGCGCCCTCGCCGTGATCGTGCTCTGTCTGCTCCAGCCGACCCTCGTGATTCGCGCGGTGGTCGCGCAGCGCAATTTCGTCGGCGTGCTGATCGATGATTCGCACAGCATGACGCTTCCCGGAGAAGACGGTCGGCCG
>CAMCNM010000086.1 GCA_945876015.1 Gemmatimonas phototrophica | reverse complement strand
GCGCGCCGCGGCGAGAGCGATCAGCTCGCCCGCGGCGTGCGAGCCGCCGTGGCGAGGACCGAACAGGACGGGAAGTCCAGCCGCCGCGGGCTCCAGCACGGAATGGAGTCCGGCCGCGTGGAAGCCGCCCCCGACCCACGCGACGTCGCCGATCGTGTAGAGATCGGCGAGCACGCCGACGCGATCGACCACCACCGCGTCCGCCTCGCCGACCACCCCGGCCGATTCGACCCGACTCAACCGCGCGGTTCGGAGCCCGGAGCGCCCGAGCGATCCCTCGAGGCTGCGCACCGCGGCCTCGGACGGCTCGTGCGGAGCGATCACGGCGCGAAGCTCGGGGTGTCGGGAGCGCGCCGCCGCCAGCGCGGGGATCAGCACCGCCTCGTCCGATGGCCACGTGGAGCCCGCGACGAGCGTGGGCCGCCGCGGCACCGCGAAGGGTCGGAGGTGAGGCGCGGCGGGATCGGCCGCCGCCGCGCGCCGGGCCGCCGAATCGATCCCCGGGTCGCCGGTGACGCTGACGGCGCTCGGCCGCGCGCCGAGGCCGATGAAGCGCTCGGCATCATCCTCCGCGATCGCCGCCACCACGTCCAGGCACGCGAGCGCGGGTCCCAACACCGATCGAGCGGGCCACCGCCTGCGCGAAGACTTCGCGGGCAGGGTGGCCGCCACGAGCGCGGTCGCCGCACCGGCCGCGCTCGCCCCGGAGGCCAGCACCGGCCACACCTCCGTCTTGGTGAACGCGAGCAGATCCGGCCGCACCGCCGTCATCGCGCGCCCGACCTCGCCCGTGGTCTCCCACGGCACGGCGGAGGAGACGTCCGCCGGCATCCGCGCCGCGAGCAGCTCGGCCGACGGCGAGAAGTAGGTGAAGACGACCTGCACCTCGGGCCGGCGCTCGCGCAGCGCCTCGATCACCGCCTTGGCCTGGAGTCCCTCCCCGACCGAGGGCGCGTGGATCCAGAGCAGCGGCCGTCGGACGTCACGGTGGATGCGCGCCCATTCGGTCAGCCGGAGTCCAGCGCCCAGCCGGGCGCGGACGCCGCGCGCCACCTTGGAATCGCCCCGCCCGAGGAGGGGCGACGCGAGCCAGGCGGCCATGCCGAGAGAGCGGTAGAGCCGCTCGGTGAGAGACACGGGGGGAGCATAGCCGGAGCGACTTCGGCGTTCCAGCCGGGTAGGAGCACGCCATGCGCCGGCTCACCCCCCTGCTCCTGCTCCTCCTCCTCACCGCCTGCTCGCCGCTCTACGTGCTCAAGGCGGGAGTCGCGGAAGCCCGCATTCTCAGGTCGCGGCGCCCGATCACCGAGGTGATCCTCGACTCCACCACGGACGCGCGCACCAGGAGCATGCTCGTGCTCGCCATCGACGCGCGGATGTTCGCGATCGAGACGCTCGTGCTCGACGTGGGGGAGTCGTACACGACGTTCGCGCGCCTCGAGTCCGACACGCTCGCGCACGTCCTCTCGGCGGCGCGCCGCGACCGTCTCGAGCCTCGCACCTGGTGGTTCCCGATCGTTGGACGCTTTCCGTACAAGGGTTTCTTCGAGCTCGACGACGCACAGGCGGCGCAGCGCGAGCTCGAGGAGGAAGGGTGGGATACCTACCTGCGGCCCACCGCCGCGTTTTCCACGCTGGGCTGGTTCAAGGACCCGCTGCTCTCGACCCTGCTCAGGGCCGACGACATCGATATCATCGAGACGATCCTGCACGAGCTCTCCCACAATCACCTCTTCGTGCCGGGGCAGGTGATCTTCAACGAGAGCTTCGCGGAGTTCGTCGGAAGGGTGGGAGCGGCGGAGTTCTTCTGCACGCGCGCGGGCGGCGGGCCGGACACGGTGAAGTGCGCGCGCGCGCGGGCCCGCTGGAGGGACGAGGTACGCTTCTCCCGCTTCCTGGACGGCCTGGTGGACGAGCTGCGCGCGGTGTACGCCCGCACCGATCTCACGACCGAGCAGAAGCTGACCGAGCGCGAGCGGACTTTCCGGCGCTCGCAGGAGCGCTTCCGGAGCAAGGTGCAACCCACCTTCGAGGAACCCAGGAGCTATGCGAGCTTCCTGACCATCCCGCTCAACAACGCGACGCTGCTGTCACGGATGGCCTACTACCACAGGCTCTACGATTTCGACGCGCTGCTCGAGGCGCATCAGGGCCGCCTGAAGGATGCGGTGGCGGCGCTGAAGGCGAGCGCCAAGGATACGCCTGACGCCTACACGCTCCTGCCCCAGGCCCCGCGCGACTAGCGTCCCGAGCTAGACGCCCTGCACCACCGTCGCGTCCAACACCTCGCGCACCTTCCGGTCCAACTCCTGTGGCGTGAACGGCTTGCCGAGGAAATGCACGCCCTCGTCCGCGCCCTCGCGGAAGAGACTCTCCTCGGAGTAGCCCGATACGAAGAGCACGCGGATACCGGGGCGCTCGGCCTTGATCGTGTCGGCGGCGCGGACGCCCCCCATCACCGGCATGACTACGTCGGTGAGAAGCAGATGGATCTGCCCCGGATACGCGCGGCTCTGCTCGACCGCTTCCGCGCCATTCTGCACCACCAGCACCCGGTAGCCGCGCCGGAGCAGCGTGCGCTCCGTGAGCGCGCGCACCTGGGGCTCGTCCTCGGCGAGGAGGATGGTCTCGTCTCCGGAGAGCGCGGGCGCAACGGGCGGGGGCGCCGCCAGGGCGCGGTACTCCTCCTTCGCCAGAGGCAGGTAGACGCGGAAATCGGCCTCGAGTCCCGGAGCGCTCTCGACCTGCAGAAAACCGCCCGCCTGGTGGAAGACTCCGTATGAGGTGGAGAGCCCGAGGCCGGTTCCCTGCCCTTCTTTCTTGGTGGTGAAGAACGGCTCGAACACGTGCGCGAGGGTCGCCTCGTCCATGCCGACCCCTGTGTCGGCGACCGAAACCATCACGAACGTGCCCGGCTCCACCCCCCTCCCCCGCCGCCATCGTCGCGTCAACCTGCACGACCGCAGTGGTCAGCGTGAGGATCCCCCCCTTCGGCATCGCGTCCCTCGCGTTGAAGAGCAGGTTCACGAGGGCCTGCTCGAAGCGGCCCGGATCGACCCACACCGCCGCCTCGCCGGCCGACGTCTGTGTGACCACCGCCACGTCCTCACCGATCAGGCGGCCCATCATCTTCTCGAGCCGGCGCACCACGTCGTCCATCACGATCACGCGCGGGCGGATCACCTGCTTCCGCGCGAAGGCCAGCAGCTGCTGGGTGAGATCGGCCGCCTGCCCGGCGGCGCGGCGTATCTCTCCCACGTCGCCGCGCTCGGGCGCGCCCGGAGGGAAGCTGTTCTCGAGCAAAGACGAGTAGCCGAGGATCGCGGTCAGGATGTTGTTGAAGTCGTGCGCGATCCCGCCCGCCAGCCGGCCGAACGCCTCCATCTTCTGGGACTGGAGGAGCTCGTCCTCGAGGCGGCGGCGATCCGTGACGTCGAAGCGGAAGCCGCGGAGCACGGG
This sequence comes from Gemmatimonas phototrophica, assembly GCA_945876015.1. GTDB lineage: Bacteria > Gemmatimonadota > Gemmatimonadetes > Longimicrobiales > Gaopeijiaceae > UBA2988. The sequence goes on along the minus strand of CAMCNM010000086.1, from coordinate 4,398 downwards.
CTCGTCGTCGCTCAGATCGGCCACGACGATGTCGCGCACCCAGACGACGTGACCGTCCCGGTGCAGCATGCGGTACTCGAACTCGCCCTGCTCGACTCCGCCCGCGGCCAACGCGAGCTGGGTGAGTGCGTACTCCCGGTCGTCGGGATGCACCCGGTTGACCCAGAATCCTTCCTCGTACCACTCACCGATGGGATAGCCGAGCAGCACCTCGGCCTGCGGACCCACGTAGGTCAGCCTGGTGGTGCGCGAGCTCGCCTCCCAGGGAACCACGTTGGCCGTCTCGACCAGGCGGCGGAAACGCTCCTCGCTGGTGCGGACGGCCCGCTCGGCCTCGCGCCGCTCGGTGATGTCGCGGACGAACGCCGCGAAGGTGGTGCCTTGGGCACTCTGCACCGGGGTGATCGTCAGCTCGGCCGGAAACAGGTCGCCATTTCTGCGCCGCGCCGTGACCTCGACCCTGCGGTTCACCATCCGCCCGGGCGCCCCTTCGCGGAACCGCCTCATCCCGCCCAGGTGGGCGGCGTGCTGATCGTCCGGGATGACCGTCTCCGTCAGCGTGCGCCCGATCGCCTCCTCGCGCGGCCATCCGAAGATCGCCGCGGCCTGTGAGTTCCAGCCCACGATGATCCCGTTCGCGTCCGCGATCACGACCGCGTCGTGCGCGGCGTCCACGACCCTGCGCATGCGCTCGTCCTGGCTCGTGCGCAGCTCACCGATCATGCGGTTGACCGCGCGGCCGAGATCCCCCATCTCGTCGCTCCGCTCGGCGAGCATGGTCTCGATCAGCTCGCCCCGGCCGGCGCTCTCGGTCACCATCCGAAGCTCCGCGAGCGGTCGTACGAAGTTGCGCAGCACGATGCGGCGGAGGGTGAACCAGGCGACGAGACCGAGCAGGAGGAAGAGCACCACGAAAGCGCTGAGATCCCGGTCGTACTCGGCGAGCATCTCGCTCCGGTCGCGCAGGAACACGACTTCGCCGACCGCCTGACCGCGCGCATCACGGATCGGAATGGTTTCACCCTAGTGCTTCTGGCCATCGACCTCCGCTTCCACCACCTCGTTCGACCGCGGCCCCTCCATCGAGGCGAAGCGGGCATCCAGCTCACGCGGAAGAGTGAGAAGGGTGCCTTCGATCAGCACCAGGTTGGGGTAGCGATTCCACACCGGCGCGCGCCCGGCAGCTCGCATCTCGGCCTCCCACGACGCGCGCACGACCTGATCCTTGAGGACCACGACGAACGCGTTGAGCCCGAGCGTCTCCTTGATCACGCCCGCGAGGCCGCCGATCTCGTCCCCGATCTCGATGTAACCCAGCAGCTCGCCCCGCACTGTCCAGGGCTTCACCATGCGGTGGGCAGGAAGCCCCTTCGTGACGCCGATCTCGAGACCCTGGGCGAGGCTTTGCGTCCGCTCGGCCTGGAGGAGCGTCTCACGATCGATGCGATCGCCGAACAGATCTGGCTGATGCACGCGCAGGAAGACGGTTCGGTCGGGGTCGTGGAAGTAGATCTGCGTGATCCCCAGGCCGGTGTTCAGCTCGGCCAGCAGGCCAGCGGTCAGATCGAGCAGGGCGGCGCGATCACGCGCCCGGAACGCGGCCTCGATCGCCGGATTGGCCAGAAGGCCGGACACGACCCCCTGCATGGCTCCGTTCCGCTGGGCCACGGTGCTCAGCATCAGCCGCTGGACCGCCATGCGATCCTGCTCCCGCGCCTCGCCCAGGTCGAGATTCCTCTCGACCGTCAGCACGCCCAGAACGGCGCCGAGAAGCACGAGGACGACCACGGCCAGCGGCCCGTAGATGTGCCAATTCAGGCGCTGGCTCTTCATCGCCGCGAGCCGGCGCGGCGCGGCCGCGCTCCGTTGTACCACTCTGATGACATGCTTACGTTTCGGTTTCCCAAGGAGTTCGGCCTCTCCGGCCGTTCACGCCCCCGCGCCTGGTTCATGCGAGGCGGCCGCACTTCAAGAGCCATCCCCGGCGAGCGATGGAAAACGGCGACACCAGGAGTTACAACCCCTCCGCGATCGAGGGAAAATGGCAGGAAATCTGGGACAGGCGGGGAACCAACCGGTTCACCCGCGATCAGCTCGGGAGCGCTGAGCGACCCTATTACAACCTGATGATGTTTCCCTACCCCTCGGCCGAGGGGCTGCACGTCGGCAATATCTATGCGTTCACCGGGGCTGATGTCCATGGGCGCTACCGCCGGCTGACCGGGGAGAACGTCTTCGAGCCGATCGGTTTCGACGCCTTCGGGATCCACTCGGAGAACTTCGCGCTGAAGCAGGGGGTCCATCCGATGGACCTGATCCCCTCGAACATCGCGAACTTCACCCGCCAGCTCCGCCGCATCGGCGGGATGTTCGACTGGGATCACGTGGTCGATACCACCGCCCCGTCCTACTACAAGTGGACGCAGTGGATCTTCCTCCAACTCTTCAAGGCGGGGTTGGCCGAGCGGAAGGAGGCACCGGTCAACTGGTGCCCCTCGTGCAAGACGGTGCTCGCCAACGAGCAGGTGGTCGGCGGGCGGTGCGAGCGCTGCGATACCCCGGTCGAGCAGCGCCGCATCGCGCAGTGGTTCTTCCGCATCACCGAGTACGCCCAGCAGCTGCTCGACCATCTGGAGTGGCTGGACTGGTCGGACACCACGCGCAAGGCGCAACAGAACTGGATCGGGCGGAGCGAGGGCGCGGAGCTGCGCTTCCCGCTGATGGGCGACGGCCCCACGATCAACGTGTTCACCACCCGACCCGACACCGTGTTCGGCGCCACCTACATGGTGCTCGCGCCCGAGCATCCGCTGGTGGCCGAGATCACCACCGCGGATCGCCGGAGCGAAGTCGAGGACTACCAGGCCCGCGCCGCGCGCCAGGACCTGGTGGCGCGCAAGGTGGAGACGAAGGACAAGACCGGCGTGTTCACGGGAGCGCACGTCCGGAATCCGGCGACCAACGCGCCGATCCCCGTGTGGATCGCCGATTACGTGCTGATGGAGTACGGCACGGGCGCGATCATGGCCGTGCCCGCGCACGACCAGCGCGACTTCGATTTCGCGCGCGCCTTCGAGCTGCCGATCACGCGCGTGGTGGCCGGCGCGGGCGACGACCCCGGGACGCCGCTCCAGGAAGCCTTCGACGGCCACGGCGTGATGGTGAACTCGGGCCAGTTCGACGGGCTCGACGTGGCCGAGGCCAAGCGGCGCATCGTGGAGTGGCTCGAGGAGAAGGGATTCGCGGAGTGGCGGATCAACTACCGCCTGCACGACTGGTGCATCTCGCGTCAGCGCTACTGGGGCCCGCCCATCCCGATCATCCACTGCGAGCGGTGCGGCGCGGTCGCGGTGCCCGAGGATCAGCTTCCCGTCGTGCTGCCGCGCGTGGAGAACTTCGCACCCGACGACAGCGGCGTGAGCCCACTCGCGCGCAACGAGGACTGGTACCGGACGACCTGCCCGACCTGCCACGGCGAGGCGCGCCGCGAGACCGACGTGTCCGACACGTTCCTGGACAGCGGCTGGTACTTCCTGCGCTATCCCTCCGCCGATTTCGACGACCGGCCGTTCGATCCCGAGATCACGCGCAAATGGCTGCCCGTGAACACGTACATCGGGGGCAACGAGCACGCGGTGCTCCACCTGATGTACAGCCGCTTCCTGACCATGGTGCTGCGCGACCTCGGCCATCTCGACTTCGAGGAGCCGTTCACGACGTTCCGCGCCCACGGACTGATCATCCGCGAAGGTGCGAAGATGTCGAAGAGCAAGGGCAACGTGATCGTGCCCGATCCGATCATCCAGGAGAACGGGGCGGACACGTTCCGCCTCTATCTCATGTTCCTGGGGCCCTTCGAGGAGGGCGGCGACTACCGCGACGAGGGGATCCAGGGGCCATGGGGCTTCCTGCACCGGCTGTGGGACACCGCGATCCATGCTGGCGAGGGTCCAGTTGATCCGGCCGTCGAAGCGAAGCTGCACCGCACGATCAAGCAGCTCACCCATCAGCTGGCCCAGCTCAGCTACAACACGTCGGTCGCGGCGCTCATGGAGTACCTGAACACGCTGCGCAGCGGGGGCCGCAAAGCCTCCCGCGCCGAGGTCGAGCCGCTGGTGGTGATGGTCGCTCCGTTCTGCCCGCACATCGCCGAGGAGCTGTGGGAGCACTTCGGCCACCAGGGGTCGATCTTCGACGGCGGCAACTGGCCGAAGTGGGACGAGGCGAAGACGGTGGAGAACAGCGTCCAGTTCGCCGTCCAGGTGAACGGAAAGCTCCGCGCCACGGTCCCCGCAGCCCGCGGGGCCGCCAAAGAAGTGGTGGAAGCCCTCGCTCGCGCCGACGAGAACGTCGCGCGGCATCTCGAGGGGGCGGAGATCCGCCGCGTGGTATACGTTG
>CAMCNM010000085.1 GCA_945876015.1 Gemmatimonas phototrophica | reverse complement strand
CGAGCATGGCGCGCCGGAAGCTGAGCGTCGAATGGGCCGAGGGGCCACGAGCCGCGGACTCGAGCGCGGGCTTCGCGGCCCAGGCCGCCGCGTTCGCGAGGGGAAAGCCGGAGGTCGAGTCCCCTGCGGAGGGGAATCCCGATGCAGCGCTCGCCGCCGCCGCCAAGGTGGTCGAGGCCGAGTACACGTATCCGTTCATCGCGCACGCGTCGCTCGAGCCGCAGAACGCGACTGCGCATTTCCACGACGGAACGATGGAGATCTGGGCGCCGACCCAGTCCCCACAGCGGGGACGCGATCTGGTGGCAAGCACGCTCGGGCTGAAGGCATCCGAGATCACCATTCAGATGACCCGGGCGGGAGGCGGCTTCGGGCGCCGCCTCAGCACGGACGCCATCGTCGAAGCCGCGGCGATCGCGAAGGAGATGCCGGGCGTTCCCGTGAAGCTGCTCTGGTCCCGGGAAGACGACACCCGCCACGACTTCTACCGGCCGGCCGGATACCACCACTTCAAGGCCGGGCTCGACGCACAGGGAAAGGTCGTCGCCTGGAAGAACCACTTCGTCACGTTCGGAGCGAACGGCCGCGCGGCACAGGCGGCCGACCTGGGAGCCACCGAGTTCCCGGCTCGGTTCGTCCCCAATTACCAGCTCGGGACGTCGTTCATCCCGTTCAACGTGCCCACGGGCTTCCTCCGCGCGCCGCGCAGCAACGGCGTGGCGTTCGTGATGCAGTCGTTCATCGACGAGCTGGCTCACGCGGCGGGCAAGGATCCGCTCCAGATCCGCTACGAGCTCCTCGCCGCGTATCAGCCTGCGACTGGCGGCAGCGCAGGTGGAGGTGGGGGGGCCAGCCTCGACCCGGCGCGCATGCGCGGCGTGCTCGACCTGGTCGCGGAGAAGTCGGCGTGGGGCCGGAGCGATCTCCCGCGCGGAACCGGGCGCGGGATCGCGTTCCACTTCAGCCACCGCGGCTACTTCGCCGAGGTGGTGGAGGCCAGCGTGAGCAACACCGGGGCAGTGACCGTGCACAAGGTCTGGGTGGCGGGGGACATCGGAAGCCAGATCGTGAATCTGAGCGGCGCGGAGCAGCAGGTGCATGGCGCCGTGATCGACGGAATCGCGCAAGCGCTCGGTCAGGAGATCACCATCGACCGGGGCCGTGCGGCGCAGTCGAGCTTCCACGACTTCCCGCTCATCCGGCTCACGCAGGTGCCGCGGGACATCGAGGTGCATTTCCTGAAGACGACCAACGCGCCCACCGGGCTCGGCGAGCCGGCGCTTCCGCCGGTGGTGCCCGCTCTCTGCAGCGCGATCTTCCAGGCGACAGGCAAGCGGATCCGGTCCCTGCCCCTGTCCAAGCACGATCTGAGCTGGGCCTAGATGAAGCAGTGGCTCGAGACCCGGGAGGTTCTCGCCCGGCTCGCTGAGCTGAAGAGGGAGGGCAGGAGAGCCGCGCTCGCGACGGTCGTTCGCGTGCGCGGCTCCGCGTATCGACACGAGGGTGCGAAGATGCTCGTCGCCGCGGACGGCACGACCACCGGGAACGTGAGCGGCGGTTGCCTCGAGGCGGACGTTCGCGAAGTCGCGTTGAAGGTGCTCGAGGGCTCGGGGAAGGCCGATGTCCGCTCGTACTGCGCCGGGTCCGACGAGATCGTCGCATGGGACCTCGGAGTGGGGTGCGAGGGCGAGGTGCAGGTTCTCCTGGAGCCGGCCGAAGACGATCGAGCGGTGGAGCGCGCGTTGCTGGACGGGACCGCGCCCTTCGCGGCGTGCGCCTCGCTCGACGAGCCCAGCCGGCGGCTGGTCGTGACCACGGAACGGACCAAGGGCACGCTCGGAGATCCGCGACTCGACGCTTCCGCCGTCACGATCGCCCGCCGCGCGCTCGGCGCGGGCAGCTCGGCCGTGCACACGATCGAAGGACGAGACGTGTTCATCGACGTCTTCCTGCCTCCCCCCCGACTGGTCATCGTGAGCGGCGGAGAAGACGCTCGCCCTCTGGCCGCTTTCGGCTCTGCGATCGGGTTCAAGGTGATCGTCGTGGATCGCCGGCCCGGGCTCCTGACCCGCCAGCGATTTCCGCACGCTGGGGAGCTGGTGACCGCGGCGCCCGACGATCTGGCGCGCCTCGTCGCGCTCGGCCCGGAGACGTTCGCCGTCGTCATGACCCACAACTACGCGGACGACCGCGTGTACGTCCGCGCGCTGCTCGACACGAACGTCGCGTACATCGGTGTGCTCGGACCACGGCAGCGGACGGATCGCATGCTGGCCGAGCTGGCCGCACACCGCCCGGTGAACGAGAGCCGCATCTACGGGCCGATCGGCCTCGACATCGGGACCGATGGGGCCGAGCAGGTCGCGATTTCCGCGCTGTCGGAGATCCTCGCAGTACGGTCGGGCCGCCGGCCCTCCTCGCTGCGCGAGCGACGACAGCCGATCCACGTCGATGCCGGGGGCTGAGGGCGAGCGCACCGGCGGGATCGTCCTCGCCGCGGGAAGCTCGACCCGGATGGGCCGCAACAAGATGCTCCTCGAGCTCGACGGCGAGCCGCTCGTTCGGCGGGCCGTGAACATGGCCGCCGCGGCCGGCCTGACCCCGGTGATCTGTGTCGTGGGGTTCGAGGCCGATCGCGTGCGTGACGCTCTCGACGGCGCGCCATGCCAGGTGGTCGTGAATCCGGACTACATGGGACCGAGCAGCCGCTCGTTCCACGCGGGCCTTCGGGCGCTGCCTGCGGACGTCGGCACCGCGGTGGTGATCCTGCCGGACATGGTTCACGTCACCGCGGACATGGTCCGCGCCCTGGTCGCCTCGAGCGCTGCGACGGCGGCACCGCTCGTAGTCTCCCGCTACGGGGAGATCACGGCACCGCCGATCCTCTTCCGTCGCTCTCTCTTTCCCGAGCTGATCGCATGGGAGGGCGAGGGGTGTGGCAAGCCGGTCGTAAAAGCCCACGCACACGAAGCCGTTCAACTGGATTGGCCGGAGCGAATGCTACACGACCTGGACAGGCCGGAAGATCTGGAGCGACTGCAGGCCGTTCCCGAATGACGCTCGCCAGGTACCGCGGGGTCGTGCTCGCCGGCATCTTCATCCTCGTCGCCTCGCCATTGGTGATGATCTGGTCCTGGGAGACCAACCAGCGGGATCAGTGCGCGACCCTGGGAGGCACCTTCGACTTCGCGGCGATGAAATGCGACCGCGCGCGGGGCGACCACCCGTTCGTGCCGTTCTCGGAGCGCCATCCCTGGTTCGTGACCACGACCCTCCTGGTAGGCGTGGCCGCGTTGGGAGCGGGCCTCTTCGCCACGCGCGAGCCACGGCGCGAGACATGACCACGATCCGTCCCGTCACTCGCGCGGACGCCGATCAGTGGCTGCGCATGCGTGAGGGTCGGTGGGCCAGGGCTGCACCGAGTTCGGCTCCGACGCCCTGGTGAACAACCTCGAGAGCGAAGCGGCGCACAAAGCGCTAGGCTTCGCGGAGATCGAGCAGATCCGATGCTTCCTGAAGCCGCTCCCACGTCCGGGGTGAACGAGCCATGAAGTTCGCCGGAATCGTCGCCCTCCTCGTGCTCGCTTCCCTCCCCGTCCGCGTCACCGGACAATCGAACGTCGTCGTGATGCCGCGCGGCCCGCTCACCTTCGAGGATGCGCGCCAGGCAGCCGTAATGGACTTCGTGCCGACCGACCGCGCCCTTCTCTGGCTTCCGGGGGACAGCCTGCTGGTCGGCCACTTCGAGGCCTACGGCACCGGCTTCGCTTTCTTCATCAACTGCATGGGGAGCGGGTTCTACAAGGTGCCGGTCGGAGGCGGGAAGGCCGTCCAGGTGGGCGACCCCTTTTGCTCCTTCCACGGAAACGTGACCGCGACTCCGGACGGAAGCTCGGTCCTCTTTTTCGGAGAGCCCGCCTACGCGCGGAGAGGCGTGGGCGTCGTCCGATCGCGCGACGCCGCGCTCCTCCGCTTCACACTCGCCTCTTCATCCGTGGATACGGTGAGGGCGGGCTGCGGCAGCGGCATCAAGGATGCGGCGCTTTCGCGCACCGGGCGGCTCGCGTGGACGGGGCCGTGCCGGGACTCCGCCGACATCGCGCGGGACCCGAGCTGCCGATCTTCGGCCGGCTCTCCGGCCCGCAGCTGCAGCACGGAGGACCACGCCGGCGTCTACGTCGCACCGGTGGGCGGCGGCGAGGCTCGGCGAACACCCGGCACAGAAGACGGCGACGCCCACGAGCCGAGCTGGTCTCCGGACGGCGCTTCGATCGCGTACAGCGTCGGCGACAATCCGCTTCCCGGACGGTGGGAGGTGAGCGGAAGCCAGCCCGGAAGGCTCATGGTCGCGGACGCGTCCGGCGCTCGCACGCTCGGTGTCGCCGGCGAGTCGCCATCCTGGAGTCCCGATGGGAGGACGATCGCCTACTACGGGGACGACCGGGACGACGCCAACGCGCGCTACGGCGGCCCGCGCATCTATCTGATCGGCTCCGACGGGACCACACCGCGCCGGATCTTCATGAACGACGAGGTCAGGACCTATCAGGAGTACATGGGGCCCATCCCGATGGACGTCCGGAACGGCAAGGCGTTCGGGACGATGGTCTGGTCGCCCGACGGACGATGGCTCGTGTTCTCGCGGCAGTACCGGGACGGAGCCTCGCTCTGGCGCGTCGAGGTGAGCACGGGACTCGTGGAGCGCGTGACCGCGACGGGCTGAGCGTGACCTCGATCCAGATCGTCGAGCGGACCCCCACCCTCGCCCAGTATCGCGATCTGCGCGGGGCCCTGACCCGAGCCTTGCCGGCCGCCTCAGCCGAGCGTCACCGTAGGGGCTGACCCGACCGTCCCTTCATGGAGCATCCGAGATGAGACCTCCGATCAAGGCGGCGCTGCTGCTCCTGATGCTCGTCCCGGCGTCCGCGACGGGCCAGGGAATCCGCCGCGTCAGCGCCGGCTACGGGGTCGATACCACGTCCGCCTCCGGCTGGTCCGATCTGTCCTGGCGCGGCGCCGTGCCCGAGATCTACCGCTCGTGGCAAGAGTACCTCGTCGCGGGCCGCGGCACTCCGGAGGCCTCGCCGCACTGGCTCTCCGCGGAACGCCTCGGCCTCCCGATCTACGATCTCACCACCGTCGTTGCACCGAACGAGGAAGGCCTCTCGGCGACCGTCCTCGACATCCGCCCGGCGCAGGTGGGGGCCACGGACGAATTCATCGTGAAGACCTTGATCGGCCGGGTGACGGGAGCAGAGCAGGACGTGAAGCCCGTCGCGGTCCTTCGGGTCTTCGCGTTGAAGGAGAACGATCGATGGGTCTTCGCCAACGCGCTGCCCCGGTTGACGGCCGCGTGGCTCCGGGCGGACGTGGGGCCCATCAGCTACGTGATCACCCCCGATGGATTGTTCGAGCGCGGGCGAGCCGAGAATCTCGTGTCGTTCGCCGACTCGGTCTCTGCTCGCTTCGACGTGCCCCGGCTCCCCGCAACGATCTACTACTTCGCCAATGACGCGGAGGAGTTGCACCGCGCGATGGGCGTGGACTGGACGTTCGGCCGGGCCACCGTGGGATACGCGCTCTGGCAGGACCACATGCTCCTGAGCGGCAGCGCGGGCTTCGCCGACTCGAATCAGCACGAGATCGTGCACATCCTGCTCTCGCAGCTCGAGGCCGAGGGACGCACGCATCCGATCGTGCGCGAAGGCGTCGCGACCTGGCTCGGGGGAGCGGAGGGCGTCTCGTTCGACGAGCTGATGAAGGACTACGCCGACTATCTGCGTGGCAACCCGTCGATCACGGCGGACAACGCGCTCGCCGGCCCGGCCGACGACAGGGGCTGGTATCCCACGGGTGCCGCGCTCGCCCTGCTCGTCTACGAGAAGGGCGGGTTCCCCCTGGTGAAGGAGCTCTACACGACCGGCACGTCGAACGACGAGCTCGAGGCCGCGATGTCGCGCATGCTCGGGATGAGCTGGCCGCAGATCACCGCTCGCGTGCGGTCGCGCATCCTCGAGCTGGCGGAAGTGAACTGAGCGGGCAGCCCCGAGCAGGCCGCGCGGCACGACGAGTTCCGGAAGGTCTACCTCGGGCCGCGCTGGTTCCGAGCCCCGAACGAGGCCTGAACCCGCCCCCGCCCGATCTTGCTGTCCCCGGAATGCGGGTCCTACTGTGGTTCCAGTCTCCATAGTTCGGCTTGAACGACCATCGTAGTCGTAGCCCCTCAGAGGACCATTGCCCGATTCCGGGCGCGAGCACCCCACCGCAGGAGGCACCATGAGGCTTTCGTACTTTGGCGTCGCTGTCACCCTGGCTTCGCTAGCCGCGCCCGCGGCCGCGCAGCTGACCAGCCCGAATGGGATGATCGCGAAGGGTGGTACGGACGACTACGGTCCGTACGTCGCGGTTCCCAACTGGCTCAAGCCGGTCCGGGAAGGGTTCCTCGAGAAGGGAGTCTCGGTCTGGGCGGAGACTCCGGATCACATCTTCGTCACGACCAGCACGGAGTTCGCTGATCCGGCCGCGGTACGTCAGGTCCAGCAGGCCGCGGCCGCGGCCAGGGTAGCAGCGGGCTTCGGTGGCGGCGGCGGGGGTGGAGGCGGGGGTGGAGGGGGCGGGGGCGGCGCGGCCGCAGCCGCTGGCCTTCAGATCCCCGCGCCCGTGGCCCGCGCTCTGGTCACCGTCGTGGACCGGAACGGCAACATCAAGGATGTCTGGACGCAGTGGGAGCAGCTGATGGCCATGCCGCACTACGTGACCATCAGCCCGTTCGATCCCGAGAAGAACGTGTGGGTCGTCTCCCGCCAGACGGACCAGATCTTCAAGTTCACGCACGACGGCAAGAAGCTGCTGATGACGCTGGGTGAAGACCGCCGCAAGATGCCGGACTGCCCCCAGCCGCAGGGAGCCGCTCAATGCAACGGCGGCAAGGTGCAGCTTCAGGACGCGGGACATTTCGGGCAGCCGACCGCGGTCGCGTTCCTCCCCAACGGCGACTTCTTCATTTCCGACGGATATGACAACCGGCGCGTCGCGAAGTTCGACAGGAACGGAAAATTCCTGTTGGATTGGGGCGGCGTGGGCAGCGGCCCGGGCCAGTTCGCCGCGAACGGACAGGTGCACAGCGTCGCGATCGACGCCGGTCGCAAGGTCTACGTCGCGGACCGTGGCAACAACCGCATCCAGGTCTTCGACGAGAACGGCAAGTTCCTCGACTCGTGGGAGAACGTGACCGGTGCGAGCGACATCAAGATCACGACCGACGGATTCGCGTGGGTCACCTCGGGCCGCGGGAACCGCCTCGCCAAGTACGACCTGAACGGCAAGCTCATCACCTACTGGGGCACGTACGGGATGGGCCAGGGCCAGTTCGACGATCCGCATTACATCAGCGTGGACCAGGAGGGCAACCTCTACGTCGCCATCTTCTCGAACACGAAAGTGGGAGTCGAGAAATACATGCCCCGCGCCGGCGCCGACCGGTCGCGCCTGATCGGCCAGTTCGTCGGCCCGGGTAGCGGAAACGCTCGATAGAAACGACGGCCGGCCCCGGACGACCGGGCTCGGCCGCCCCACAGGAGGCACACATGAAGCTTTCGTACTTTGGCGTGGCTCTGACCATGGCGGCACTCGCCGTGCCAGCGTCCGCGCAGAAGCAGACGTACAAGGGCGGAGCCGACGACTTCGGCCCGTACACCGTCGTCCCGGGTTGGCTCAAGCCGATCAAGGAAGGGTTCCTGCAGAAGGGTGTGTCGGTCTGGGCCGAGACCCCTGATCACATCTTCGTCACGACGAGCGTCGAGTTTGCGGATCCCGCGGCGACGCGCGAGGCGGCGGCGGCCGCGGCGGCCGCCGGCCGGCCCGCTCCCGCGGTTCCGGCGCCCAGGAATCGGGCGCTCGTCTCGGTCGTGGACCGCAACGGCAATCCGAAGGAAGTGTGGACG
>CAMCNM010000084.1 GCA_945876015.1 Gemmatimonas phototrophica | reverse complement strand
AGCGGTACGCGGGCGGGGAGGGGGGTCAGGTTCGCGATCAGCGCCGCCAGGCCTCCACCCGCCGCCATCCCCAGGGCCGCCCCGGCCACGGTCAGCAGGGCGGACTCGACCAGGAACTGCCAGAGGATCTCGCGGCGTGTCGCGCCGAGCGCTTTGCGGATGCCGATCTCCTGCGTCCGCTCGGTCACCGAGATGAGCATGATCCCGATCACGCCCACGCCGCCCACCATGAGTGCGGCCGACGTGAGGGCGAGCATCACCAGGAAGATCACCGCCGTGAAGCGGTTGATGATGCCGAGGATGGTCGCCGACTCGATCAGGGCGAAGTCGTTCACGTCCCGGGGTCCGAGACCGCGGAGACCCCGCATCACGCCCATCACCTCGTCCTGCACCTGCGAGGGGAGGATGCCGGGCCGCGGCACCACAAGAATCTGGGCCCGCCCGTCCTGAGCCCGCAGCCGCTTGATCGCCGCGGTATACGGCACCACCGCGTAGTACTTCACCAGCGTCGTGAAGATGTTGGGCGCCGGCTCGAAGACGCCGACCACGGTGAATTCCTCGCGCTGATTCGCGGACTGCTCCGCCAGGCCGACGCGCCGTCCGATCGGATCCCGGTTGCCGAACATCTCCTGGGCGAGCGGGGCCGAGAGGACCACGAGCGCGCGGCTCTCGCGCACTTCGGCCGGGGTAAAGTTCCGGCCGGCCACGAAGTCGCCCTGTGCGTAGCTGGTCCACCCGGCGGCGTAGCCCTGGGATTGGACGTTGGGCAGCCGTGCGCTCTCGAAGTCCACCGTCACCTGCAGCGGAATGTTGTAGAGCGCTTCCTCCGCGGAGGGAAGCTGGTTCACCCGCGCCGCTTCACCCGGCGTGACCACCGGATTCATCCACCAGGGCCGCGCGTCCTCGTCGTCGCTTCGCGCGGCCGTGAAGTCGAACCGGTTGATGACGAAGTTGCTCGGACCGGACGCCTCGAAGGACTCCTGGATGGACGTGCGCAACCCGGTGATGAACGCGGCCAGCAGCATGACCACGCCGACACCGACCGAGACACCGAGGATGGTGAGTGCGGAGCGCACGCGGTTCGCGAGGACGGTATCGAGCGCGACCCGGAAGCCCTCGCCCAGGTTGAGCGGCCGGCGCTCGTCCGCGCCGGGCATGGATGACGAGAACTCACTCATGTCGCAGCGCGTCGACGGGATCCATCCTGGAGGCGCGGGACGCTGGATAGACGCCCGCGACGATGCCGACCGTGACCCCCATGACGACGCCCAGGATGACCCACTGCGGCGCGACCGCGGTAGGAAGGGGAGTCGCCGTGCGCACCAACACCGCGAGCGAGATGCCGATCGCCACCCCGAGCAGCGCGCCGACCGCGGAGAGCGTTGCGGATTCGATCAGCACCTGGGTCAGGATGTCGCGGCGGCGCGCGCCGAGGGCCTTCCGCACGCCGATCTCGCGGGTCCGCTCCATGACCGAGACCAGCATGATGTTCATGATCACGATGCCGCCCACCACGAGGGCGATCGCCACCAGGCCGGGAAGCAGGATGAACAGGAGGCTCGAGATGCGGTCCCAGAAGGCCAGCGTGTCGGCCGTCGTCTCCAACGCGAAGTCACTCTCGTCCTGGGGCCGGAGCCCGCGCCGGGCGCGCATCATCCCCTCGATCTGGCCCTGCGCATCCGTGAGCGCCGCCGGATCGATCGTCTGGATCACGACCTGGTCTACGATGCCGTGCGGGTTCTGCCAGGCCTCGATCGGAGAGCGGGCAGGCGCGATCACGAGGTTGTCCAACGAGTTGCCGAAGATGGAGCCCAGCGGTTCCATGACGCCGACCACCCGGTAGGGGAAGGCGTGGATCCGGATGGTGCGTCCGATCGGGTCGGCGTCCTCGAACAGCTCGTCCGCCGTTCCCGCGCCCAGCACCACGGCGGGGATGCCGCGTTCCTCCTCCTGGGTGGTGAACGCGCGTCCCCGGGCGATGGTCCAGTTGTGGATCGGGAACGCATCCGACGTCGTCCCCATGATCCGCACGTTGCTCACGGTGCGGCCGCTGTCCGCGTTGACCTCGCCTCCGGTTGCGCTCTCGGGTGCGACGCGCGCCGGCATCGTCAGGCGGGCCTCGATCGCGTCCGCGTCGGCGAACGTGATGCGGGGGCGCCGACGCTGCGCCCGCCAGAACTCGGGGTCCGACTCGAAGGAGGCTTCGGGCGAGCGCCTCAGGGTCACCGTGTTGATGCCGAAGATCTGCGAAGCGATGTCCTCGCGGATGTAGCGGTCCAGCCCCTCGACGACGCTCACCACGATGAGCAGGAAGGTCACCCCGATGATGACGCCGAGCAGCGCGAAGAAGCTCTTGAGCTTCTCGGCGCGCAGCTGCTGAAACGCCAGGGTGACGCCCTCCCACACGTTCATGGGTGAGCCTACCGGATAGCCGGGCCGCCGGTCGTGGGCGCCTGGAGACGCCGCACGCGATCCCCGGCCCTGAGCTGGCGGATCACGGTGTAGGGGCCGGCCACGAGGGTGTCGCCCTGCGTGACGCCCGACTCGACCTCGAAGTATTCGTCGCCCGCGATTCCCACCTTGACCGGAATGAACGAAACCCGGTCCCCGCTCACCTTGAACACCCCCTCGATCTCGTCCTCTGCCGCCTCGCCTGCGCTGATCGCCGCGTCGGTCTCCTTCCTCTCCGCATCGGTCTGGGCGGCGGTGTCCGAGGCGGGCCGCACGGTGAGCGCAATGATCGGGATCGCGGTCACGTCGGTGCGCGTGTCGGTGATGATGTCCGCCGTCGCCGAGAGGTCGGGGCGGAGGATCACCGGCGGATCCTTCAGCGTGATCACCACCTCGAAGTCGATCGCGGCCTGCGTCTGTCCCGTCGTGGTCTGTGACGACGGTGGGCGAATCGCGCTGTTGCCGATCTCGGTGACGATCCCCGCGAACGTGTCGCCGGGGAAGGCGTCGATGCTCACGCGCGCGCTGTCACCGATCGACAGCTCGGGCACGTCGGTCTCGTCCACCTGGACGACCACCTCGACCACGCCCAGGTCCGAGATCGTGAGGATCAGGCTGCCCGGGTTGTTCATCGTGCCGATGATCACGGTCTCGCCCTCCTCGACCGAGAGGCGGGTGACCTTCCCGTCGATCGGCGCGCGGAAGATGGTCTTGGCGAGCCGGTCGTCGGCCTCCTCGACCGACGCGCGTGCCTGCTCGACCCCATGCATGGCGGCCTCCAGCGAGGCGCGCGCCACCTCTACGTTCGTGGCCGCGTCCTGCAGCTGCTGCGGGCTGACCAGGACCGAGTCCCGGCCGCTCAGGCTCCTGAGCCGCTCCAGGTCGCGTTCCGCCCGGAGCAGGTTGGCCTGCTGCTGCGACGCCTGCGCCTGGGTTTGGCTGAGCGCCGCGCGCGCGCGGGACAGGGCCGCCTGGAACTGCGTCGGGTCGAGCCGCAGGAGCACCTGGCCGGCCTTCACGTCGTCCCCTTCGTTGACGAGCAGCTGGGTCACGCGTGCGGAGACGTCCGAGCTCATGTCCACCGTGCGGCGCGGCCGCACGTTGCCGGACGCGGTCACGAACGCGACGAGGTCCTTCTTGCCGACCTGCTCGAGTCGGACCTCGGGGCCGCGGTTCCGGAACCGCCGCGAAGCGATGGCACCAGCGGCGCCCAGCACGACGAGAACGGTGACCGCGATCCCGATCTTCTTTCCACGCGTCATCTGAGGCTCTCTCCCACCACCGACTCGAGCTGCGCCACGGCGTCGTGGTAAGCGTAGATGGAGTTGACCCAGGCCTGATCGGCCTCGGCTTTGACCGTCTCGGCGTCAACGAGATCGACGAAGCTGATCGCGCCCACGCGGTACCGCTCTCCCGCCAGGCGCAGCTGCTCGTCGGCGACCGACCGGTTGCGCGCCTCGAGCGATGCGCTCTGGTACGCGGTGCTGACCGTGCGCAGGGCGATCGTCAGGTCCGCGGTGACCGCGATCCTCTGCTCGCGCACCTGGAGATCCGCGTCCTCGCGCTGAACCTTGGCCGCCTCGAGCTGCCGCTCACGACCGAGCCCCTGGAAGATCGGCAGGCTGAGCGACAACGACGCCGAGGGGGGCTGGCCGGTGAAGCTGAACGGGAACGACGAGTTCTGCGTGATGATCGCGTTGCGCTGCTCGTCGGTGAAACGGATGGCCGTGCAGTCGCGGGTGGGCAAGGGATCGGCCAGCCGCGCGTACAGCTCGTTCACCGTCACGCACGACGCCACCTGCTGGGCAACCGACGACTGGGCCGAGGTGATGAGGCTCTCGGTGCTGCTCGCCTGCCGCGTGAAGCCGGAGAGCCCGGCGCGCGCCGACAGGCTCGGCAGATACGCCGAGCGCGCCTGCTTCACCTGGACCCTGCCCGCGTCCACCGCGGCGAGCCGCGCCGCGAGCGTCGGATTGCGCTCGAAGGCCCGCGTGAGGAGCGCGTCCTGGTCCCACGTCGGCTCCTCGAGTTGGAAGACCGTGGTGGGAACCAGGGGCCGGTCTCCCTCCATCCCGATCTGCTGGAGCAGGCGGAGCCGCGCCGTGTTGAGCGCGTTGGTCGCTTGCAGGACGCCGACCTCCGCGCGACCCACCTGGACCTCGGCCTGGCGGACGTCGAGCGGGGTGACCGTACCCACTTCCTGCTGACCCTGGGCGAGCCGGAGGTTGAAGCGGGCGCGCTCGAGCTGCTGCCGCGTGAGGGTTTCCCCGTCGGCGCGGCGCAGCATCTCCAGGTAGGCGCGGGTCACCGCCGCGTCGAGGCTCACCTCGGCCGCGCGGATCTGCGCCGCCGTCACCGATCGGCGCGCTCGCGCGGCCGCGGGCGCGAGGAGCTTGCTTCCGTCCAGGTGGAAGGTCAGACCGACGTCGTAGCTCGAGATGTAGTACGCGGGCTGGTTCTGGGCGAGCGTCAGGCTTCCCAGCCGCTGCTCTCCCGCCCCCTGCCAGGAAACGCCTCCTCCCACCGATGCGGAGGGGAGGAGCGATCCGTAGGCCTGTCGCACGTCCCAATCCGCCACCGCCTCATCGTTGCGCGTGGCGCGGATGGCGGGGTTGGTGGTGCGGGCCAGCTCGAGCGCCTGCTCGAGCGACAGGCGCAGCGTGTCCTGCTGGCCCGCGGCCGCGAGCGGCGCGAAGAGCAGGGCGATGAATGAGAGGCGTCTGATCGTGTTCACGAGCTCTTCCTCTGTCGTTTGCGCGGTCCCGGTGACGTCAACGTCTGGTCCATCGCATCGGGGGGCATGAGAGAGCGCGCGCGCTGCAGGGCCGCGAGCCCGCCCCGGAGCTGCTCCAGCTCGCCGACGCTGAGGGTACGGAGCAGGCCGCCGAAGAACTCTTGACCCCGCCCGTCGATCTCGTCGATCGCCGCCATGCCCCCCGCTGCCAGCTCGACCGTCACCACCCTGCGGTCCGCGGCGCGGCGCGTGCGCAGGACCAGACCGCGCTCCTCCATCCTCGACACGATCCCGGTCGTGCTCGCGACCGAAACGTCGAGCATGCGGCCCAGCTCTCCGATCGGGACGGGCCCGTTCGACCGGACCAGAGCGAGGACGTGCAGATGCGTCAGGCTGATGGACTGCCCCAACAGATGGCGGAAGCCCGACTGCCGGGCGGAGGTCCGCATCGCGGCCATCTGACCGGTGACCTCGGCGAGAAGCACGTCCCGTTTCGCCGCCACGTCGCTCCTGTCCTCTAGGATCGCATTGATAGTATGTGTGATACTATTTAATTCCCGCGGATTGAGCGAGCGAAGCCTCCGCAAAGCAATACGGGCCGCCGGATCCATCCGTTTCAGGGGATCCAGCGGCCCCCAGGGAGCCCGCGCCGGAGACAGCGGGAATCGCCGTTAGCGGCTGGTCCGCTCCGCCGCGAAGCCCGTGCTCGGCACGTTCACCTTGAGCACCCGGCCGTCCGCGTCGTACCAGACCTCGTGCATCTTCCCATCGACCTCGATGGTGACGTGGCGTGCGTCCACCGTCGCCCCCGCGATGCGGATCGATTCGGGTCGCACCGAGCGCACCGCGACGTCGTACTGGGTACCCGAGCGCGGCACGAGCACGCTGACGTGGGTGCCTTCGGCCAGCTTCGAGAGGAACCAGTACTGATGCGCGACTCCCTCCTCGAGCAGCACCGAGCCGGGGGCGGCACGGAACTCACGCTCCTGCTCGCCAGCGGGGGTTCGGGTCGTGGTCAGGAACCGGCGTCCGTTCAACTCGACCCTGACGTCCACCGGATTCGCGCCCGACACCCCGACCTGGTAGGCCGTGACGCCCAGGTCGGTGCCGGTCTGGAGCAGCGGCTTCACCTGTTGGTGGCCGATCGGAAGGTCCAGCTCGAGGACGGCGTTGGCGATCACGTGCGCGTCCGCCCCTTGCCCGATGCGGCGGATCGTGAACGTCTCGGTTCCCACGTCCCGGCGGCCGTTGAGCAGGCGGAACGTGCCCTCGTCCAGCACGACGTTCTGCGCCCCGACCGGAACGGCCAGGGCGAGCAGGAGGAGCGAAGGGAAGGTCCGACGGAGCATGCGGCTGCCTTTGGTCGGGAATCGAATCTTGCGCTCCATGGTACCCCAGAATGTGGCCACACGGTCCGATGGAGACTGCCTGATCGGCAGCGAGCGAAGCCGCTCAGCCCTTGCGATCGAGCAGGCCGACGAGGGCGTCCACCCAACGCTCGAACACCGCCCGGCCCTTATCGGCGGTGGCGAGCGTGGGGCGGCCGAGCACACCCTGCGAGCCGGTCGGGGCTGTGGGCATCCGCTGCCGCAGGTATTTTCCGGGCTTGCCCGGGGGCGGGGTGTAGTCCACGATCTGATCTCGGCGCACGCGCTCGGGCGCGAGGTGGAGCATCAGGGAGGTCTCGAGTTCTCCGCCGTGCTCGAAATCCGCGCTCATCTGCAGCAGATCTCCCACCTCGATCGCGTAGAGATCGATCACGGTGGTCTGCGAGCGGGACGTGAGCGCCATCAGAAGCGCGTCGAGGTGCGGCTCGTAGCGGTGGGCGGTGATCGCCACGATCTCGGAGACGCCGTGGTCTTCCCAGCTGGCCAGCAGCTCGTTGATCGCGCGGTGCAGCGTCTTCCGGCGCAGCGTCGTCGTTCCCGGGTAGCGTCCGCGCGCCCCGACCGTCACGCCGTAGGAAAAGGTGGGCGCGCGCAGGATC
Organism: Gemmatimonas phototrophica; assembly: GCA_945876015.1. GTDB lineage: Bacteria > Gemmatimonadota > Gemmatimonadetes > Longimicrobiales > Gaopeijiaceae > UBA2988. The sequence continues at coordinate 793 of CAMCNM010000084.1, read as the reverse complement.
CCCAGATCGTTGGAGACGCGCCGCGCGACCGCCTCGGCCAGGAATGTGTTCGTTCCCATCGGGAGGTGTGGCCCGTGCTGCTCGAGCGCTCCCACCGCGAACAACAGGCGGGAGTCGCGCGCGAGGAGTCGCCCGGCCTCGAGCCAGGTGAGGGTGTCCAACGCGTATGAATCCGGGCTCATCCTCTTCCTCTTCTTCCTTCGTGGCACGCCAGGCCTGGCTGCTTCCGTGGCTGGCCCTCGCGCTGCTCTCCGCGTGGACCCGACAGCCCGACCCCTGGTGGCTCGTGGCCGCCGCGGCTGCGGTCGTCGGTGCCCTGCTTTCTCCCGAAGGCAGGAACCGGACTCGCGTGGCCGGTCTTCTGTTCCTGATGGCGGCCGTGGTCACCGGCTTCGTCGCGCACCACCGCCTCGACCTCATCGCCCGTGATTTCGAGGGATACTGGCAGGGGCGCCAGGCCGAAGTCGCCGAGGTGCTGGACGGGGAGCTGCAGGATCTGCTCGTCTCCGGCGAGGCCGCCGCCAAGGCGCTGACCGCCGCGCCCGACATGCCCGATGGCGACGCCCGCTATCAATGGGTGGCCGAGCTGCGGAAGGGCAGGGGCTTCACGGCCATGGCGGTCTACGACTCGGCCGGCCGGTTGATGGTGTGGGACGGGACGCATCAGGGCGTCGTTCCCGATCCGGTGCGCTTCGGCACGGTGCCCTATGCGTACGCGGATCGCCCCCTCTTCAGTCACCTCTACTTTACCGAGCCCCTTCCAGCCGGGCGAGGCACCGCGGTCGTCGCCGTA
>CAMCNM010000083.1 GCA_945876015.1 Gemmatimonas phototrophica | reverse complement strand
GGGGCCGCTGCTGGACCCCGACGTGCTGGTCGAGGAGATCGCCGGCCCCACCGCGACGCGCGAGCAGCCCGATCCCGAAGAGGAGCGGCGCGCGCGCGTGCGCGTGGCGATGGACTCGCTCGAGCACTGCGTGGACGAGCTGGTCGCCGGCGTCGGCGACCCCGACTCGCTGGGCCGTCAGGCGATCGAGGACGCGACCATCCTGCGCGACGAGAACTCGCTCGATCCGATCGTGGACGCCGTCGAGCGCCTCGCACGGGTGGCCCCCGACGACCCGGTGGACGTCGCGTCCGAGGTGGCTCGCCAGATCTCGAGCCGTCACGTGCTCGCCGCGCTGGCGCTGCGTGTGGCCGGGGCGCGCGAGGACGAGCGCCGCGACGGGCTGATGCGCTCCTGCCATTCGCTCGGTGAGCCGGCGGCGGTCGCGCTCGCGATGACGCTCGCGAAGGCCGAGGATCGCAACGCCCGCCGCAACCTGGTTCAGGCCCTGGTCCGGATGGAGGAGCACGGGCTCAAGCAGGCGGAGATCATGGTGCAGCCGGGCAGCGCGTGGGGCCTGGTGCGGAACGGTGTCGCGATCCTGGGCGAGCTGGGCGGCGAGCGCGCCGTCGAGCATCTCATGGACACCGTGCAGCACGAGCACCCGAAGGTGCGGCGCGAAACGTTGAGCGCGCTGGCGCGCGTCGGCGGCGAGGGCGCGAACCTGCTCGTGATCGGAAAGCTCGAGGATCCGGACGAGGAGGTGCGGACCACCGCGGTGCGCGCCGCCGCGACGCTCGGCTCCGGGCGGTCCGTGAAGGTGCTCCTCAAACGTCTGGACGAAGAGATCAGCAAGGACGTCCAGGTGGAGATCCTCAAGGCGCTCGGTCAGCTGGGAGATCCGGTCGCCGTGCCCACGATCGAGAAGAAGGCCCTCGGAAGCTTCCTGAAGCGCCCACCGGTGGAGATGCGCATCGCCGCCTACCGTGCGCTGGCCGCGATCGGCACGCCGCACGCGCGCTCGGTCGTCGCGACCGCGGCGGAGGACAAGGATCCCGAGGTGAAGAGCGTGGCGCGCTCGCTGATGGCCGCCGAGCGCGAGGCGCGGAAGCAGCAGGCGGCGGCGAAGGCGGCCGGGAAGGCCTCCGAGGAGTCCGCCGCGGCTACACCAGCCGCAGCACCTTTCCCAGGGTCCTGACGAAGCTCAGGCTGTTCACCAGTCCGCCGATCCCCGACCCACGCTCCTCGCGCGAGTGCGCGAACACGGGTGTGACGGTCGCGCGCAGGTCCGTGCTCGCCGTGAGCTGCCGCGCCATGCGCAGCGTTTCCGTGTACGGGATCAGGATGTCGCCCAGCCCGTGCACCAGGCGGACGGGCAGCCGCACCTGCCGCAGCCGATCCTCCGGGTCCATCAACGGATCCACGCGTCGGATCGCCGGCACCATCTTCCGCACCAGCTCCTCCGCGGCCGCCCGATCGGGCGGCACCTCGGCCGGCGGCGCGAACGTCTCGAACAGCGCGCGGCGTGAGGGATCGATCCGCGCGGCAAGCTCGCGCTTGAGCGGATCGTAGGCGGGATCCTTGGAGGGCAGGCCGCGCGCGCCGGCCTCGGAGGCGAGGGCGAGGAGTGCGTCCGCGACGTCGCGCGCGTCCTCGAAGCCGGGTGTCCGGTGCAGGTAGTTGCCGCCCACGATCCAGCGTCCGTAGGGATCCGGCGACGTCTGGAAGCGCTTCCCCTCCCACTCGTGCTCGCCGAGGAAGAGGAATTGGAGCGTGCGGGCCAGATCGCAGTAACCGCCGAACGAGACGACTCCGGCCAGCTGCTTCGCGAGGGAGGGGTCGGCTCCGGCCGTGACCGCGTGCGGCCCCCCGAACGAGAACCCCACCAACCCCACCGGCCTGTCCGCGACCCCCGGCACGGCGAGAAGGCGTGGAATCGCCGCCCTCACGGTGGGCAAGGTGAGGTCCGGCGCGAGCGCCAGCCTGCTCCACTCCGGCACGTCGGGCACGATCACTGCGGCACCGGTATTCGCGACCGAGCGCGCGAAGCGGGCGAGCTGCGGGTGGTCGCGCCCACCGACCGTGGCGCCGTGCAGGAGGATCCAGCCCGGAAGCGGGCGGCGCGGTCGCCGGTTCGGGAGGATCAGGGTGGCCGGAACGGTCCGGTCCCCCCGGTCGAGCTGAATCTCGGAGACCGTGACATCCGTCTTGCCGGAGAGCCAGCTGCGCGCGTAGCGAGCACCCAAGGCGATGTCCCGGATCATCGACAAAAGCTAGCATAGGAAAGGGCCGGGGTCCCCGGAGTGTCCCAGTCACAGGAGAGCGCGGATGAAGAAATCGAGCCTGATGCGCCGGTCCGGGCGGGTATGCTTGGCCCTTCTCTCCGCGGGCTGCGGCAGCGGTGCCCAGGGGAACGAGGCGGCGGTGGCGGCGGACCTGCCTCTCGATGTCACCGGGGACGTGGCCGGGGCCGAGGGGATCCAGGTCCCGCCCGGCTTCGCGATCGAGGTCTTCGCCGCGAACCTGCCCCAGGCGCGCACGATCCGGAGCGGTCCGGACGGGCTCCTCTACGTCGCGCTCTCCCAGGGCGGCCGGATCGTGCGCCTCGATCCGGCCCAAGTGCTGCCCGCGGTGGTCGTCGCCACGGGGCTCAACCAGCCCTACGGTCTCGCGTTCCACGGCGGCGACCTGTACGTCGGCGAGCACCATCAGGTGATCCGCCTCCAGGGTCCCGACTTCAAGCGGAGCACGGTCGTGGTGCCCGACCTCCCGACCGGCGGCCACTGGACGCGCGAGATCGTGTTCGGCGCCGACAGCATGCTCTACGTCTCGGTCGGCTCGAGCTGCAACCTGTGCGAGGAGGACGATCCCCACCGCGCCGCGGTCACGCGCTACCGCCCCGACGGCTCGGGCGGGGTCGTGGTGGCGAGCGGGCTGCGCAATGCCGCCGGACTCGCGGTGCACCCCACGACCGGGGCGATCTGGGCGAGCCAGAACGAGCGCGACAACCTGGGCGACGACGTGCCCCCCGAGGAGATCAACATCCTGTCGGACGGGACCGACTTCGGATGGCCGTACTGCTACGGGCAGCGCCTCGCCAACCCCGAGTACAAGAGTCCGAATCGCTGCGCGCAGACGACGCCCCCCGCGCTCGAGATGCAGGCGCACTCGGCGCCGCTCGGCGTCGCGTTCTACACGGGGACGCAGTTCCCCGAGGAGTATCGCGGCGATTTCTTCGTCGCCTTCCACGGTTCCTGGAATCGCCGCCAGCCGACCGGATATCAGCTGGTGCACGTGGACGTGAAGGATGGGCGGCCCGTTTCACAGCAGCCGTTCGCGTGGGGCTGGCTCACCGCGAGCGGTGACGTGGACGGCCGTCCGGTCTACCCCGAGGTGGGCTCCGACGGTAGCCTTTACCTCTCCGACGACCTGGGTGGGCGCGTATACCGCATCCGCTGGGTCGGCCGGTGAGCAGGCCGACCTCCGAGCGGGAGTCCTGAAGGGGTGGAGCGCCGTCCGACACAGACTCCGTCTTCGGCGGCTCCGTATCTGGCGGCTCCGTATCTGGCCGCCGTCCTCGCCGGGACGGCCGTCTTCGTTCTGTATCTGGTGACCCTCGCGCCCTCGACCGCGTTCTGGGACACCAGCGAATACATCGCGACCGCGCACATCCTCGGGATTCCCCACCCTCCCGGGAATCCGCTCTTCGTCGTCATCGCGCGCGTGTTCAGCGTGCTGCTCTCGCCGCTCGGCCTGTCGGTCGCGGTGCGCATCAACGTGTTCGCGGCGCTCACCAGCGCGGCGGCCGCGACGTTCATGTTCCTGATCGCGCACCGCGTCGCGAGCGTGTTCGTGCAGGAGCGCTGGATGGCGCTGGCCGGCGCCGGGGTCTCGACGCTTCTGAGCGCGACGACGTACACGGTGTGGAACCAGTCCACCGTGAACGAGAAGGTCTACACGGTGAGCGTGCTGGTCATCGCGGCCGTCTCCTGGCTGACCGTGCTCTGGTACGACAACCGCGACCAGCCGAAGAATGGGCGCTACCTGCTCGCGGCGCTCTACCTGCTCGTGCTCGGGTCCACCAACCACCTGATGTCGGTGCTTCCGCTGCCCGGGCTGTTGATCGTGCTGGCCATCGGCGGCGTGGGCGTGCTGGCCGACAAGAGCCTCTGGCTGCGCGCGATCCCGCTGGTCCTGCTCGGGCTCTCGTTCAACATGGTCCTGCCCGTGCGCGCCGCGGACGACCCGGTCATCAACGAGGGAGAGCCGACCTGCGCGAGCGTGGGCAGCGCGCTGGTCGCCACCTTCACGAACGGAAAGGCGGGCTGCCCCGCCCTCGCCGCGAACCTGCAGCGCCTGCAGTACGCGAAGCCCCCGGTGGACGAGCGCATGGCCCCGTTCGGGTCGCAGCTGCTCAACTACTTCCAGTACTTCGATTGGCAGTGGAGCCGCGGCGTCGCCGCGTCGGAGGTGCCGGGCAACGCGCGCCTGCCGTTCACGCTCTTGTTCCTCGGGCTGGGATTCCTCGGGCTCTACGCGGCGTATCGCGCGGACAAGGTGCTGTTCGCCTACCTCGCGGTGCTCGCTGGCGTGCTCACGCTCGGCCTCGTCTTCTACCTGAACTTCAAGTACGGCTTTTCGCTCGCGCCCGAGGTCACCGACATGACCCGGCACGAGGTGCGCGAGCGCGACTACTTCTTCATCGGCGGCTTCGCGCTCTGGGGGATGCTCGCAGGGCTCGGCCTCACCTGGGCGTGGGCCACCGTCGCCCGCGTGCAGGGCTCGGCGAAGTCCGCGCTCGTCACCTCGCCCGTGCTGCTGGTCGCGCTGATCCCGCTCGGGCTCAACTGGCAGTGGGCCTCGCGCGCGGGCGACTGGGCGGCGCGCGACTGGGCGTACGATCTGCTCATGAGCACCGAGCCGTACGCGATCCTCTTCACGAACGGCGACAACGACACGTTTCCCCTCTGGTACCTGCAGGAGGTCGAAGGGATTCGTAAGGACGTCACCGTGATCGTCGGGCAGTACCTCCAGACCACGTGGTATCCGAAGCAGCTGCAGCGCCTCACGTCGCCGGGACGGCAGCGTCCGTACGTCGCTCCCGAGGGCGTGACGCTCTACCAGGATCCGGGGCTGCCGGACTCCGCGATCACGTCGGCGGACCCGATCCTGCTGGACGGCGTGATCGGTGGCCAGCTCGACCAGGAGCTCTCGCTCCCGCTCGGCGGCATGGCGATGGCCTATCCGGCCGGGACCGTTCTCGACCGCATCCACCGCCTCGCGCTCGCGTTCATCCGGGACAGCGAAGGGAAGCGTCCGATCTACTTCGCGACCACGGCGGGGCTGATGAGCGAGCTGGGCCTCCACCCCTGGGGCGTGCGGCAGGGGCTCGCGACCAAGCTGGTGATCCTGCCGCCGGACTATCTCGACGCGCAGGGCTACACCGTGGGTCCGCCCGAGCTGGGCGCGGAGCGCTTCGACGTCCCGCGGTCGCTCGAGCTGTACGACAACGTCTACTCGTACCGCTCGATCAAGGACCGGACGTTCTGGCCGGACAAGTCCACGCTGAACATCCCGTGGCAGTATTACGCGTTGTCCCTCCAGCTGGCCGACGCGCTCGAGCGCCACGAGGGCTCGCCCGAGGTGGTCGATCGCCTGCGCCAGGACGCGGCCATGTTCCAGGTGCTCACCCTGGGCACGCCGGGGACCTGAGGTTTGCCGCCTGCGCCGCCCCTCACCCGCGACGAAGTCCTCCGCTACGCCCGTCACCTCGTGCTTCCCGAGGTCGGGATGGAGGGCCAGCGCCGTCTCAAGGCCGCGCGCGTCCTGCTGGTGGGAGCGGGCGGGCTCGGCTCGCCCGTCGCGCTCTACCTCGCGGCGGCCGGCGTCGGCACGCTCGGCATCGTGGACGACGACGTGGTGGACGCCACGAACCTCCAGCGCCAGATCCTGCACGGCACATCGGACATCGGGCGCTCCAAGCTCGCGTCGGCCGCCGCCCGCCTGCGCGAGGTGAACCCGCACGTGGCCGTCGAGCCGCACGCGGTGCGCCTCACCTCGGCCAACGCGCTCGATCTGGTCGCGCGCTACGACCTGGTGGTGGACGGCACGGACAACTTCCCGACGCGCTATCTGGTGAACGACGCGTGCGTGCTCACCGGGAAGCCCGACGTGTACGGCGCGGTGCTCAAGTGGGAGGGACAGGTCGCCGTGTTCGGCGCGCCGGGCGGTCCGTGCTACCGCTGCCTGTTCCGCGAGCCGCCCCCGGCGGGCATGGTGCAGAACTGCGCCGAGGCCGGCGTGCTCGGCGTGCTGCCCGGGATCGTCGGATCGCTCCAGGCGGTCGAGGCGATCAAGTGGATCCTCGGGCTGGGGGAGTCGCTCGCGGGCCGGCTCCTCATCCTCGACGCGCTCGATCTGAGCTTCCGCGAGCTCAGGGTCGCGCGCGACCCCGGCTGTGCCGTGTGCGGCGATCATCCCACGCAGAAGGGGCTGATCGACTACGACGTCTTCTGCGGCGTGAGCGGCCACGAGGAGAACACTATGAGCGATTCATCGACCGAGGTCACCGCGACCGAGCTGGCGCGCGAGCTCTCGGGCGCGCATCCCCCGGCGCTGGTGGACATCCGCGAGCCCTGGGAGTGGGACGCGGGCAACCTGGCCGACAAGGGCGCGGTGCACATCCCGCTCGCCGAGCTGCTCGACCGCACCGACGAGCTGCCCGAGGACCGGCCGATCGTGCTCTACTGCCGGACGGGCAATCGCACCGCCGACGCCCTCGAGCGGCTGAGCGGCTCCGGGCTCTCCGTGCGCCATCTGCGTGACGGGCTCGCCTCATGGGCGCGCGAAGTGGATCCGTCGATCACCGTCGCGTAGCCGATGAGCCGTCCCCGGGTCGTGGTGGTCGGGGCCGGGTTCGGCGGCCTCTGGGCCGCTCGCGCCCTCGCCCGCGAAGCGAAGGGCGCCGACGTCCTGCTGCTCGTGTTCTCGAAGCGGGCGGGCGGCTGGTGCTCCCCTACGGGAAGTCCGAGGAGCTCCTAGAACGCCGCCAGGTCCACGATTCCGGCGAGCACGTCGGCGGTCTGCGGCAGGATCACGTCCTCGATGGTCGGCGCGTACGCGACCCAGGAATCCCTCGAGGCGATGCGCCGAACGGGGCCGTCGAGCCAGCTGAACAGGTCGCTGGCGATGCGCGCGGCGATCTCGGCCCCGATGCCGAAGCTGAGCGGGTCCTCGTGCACGATCAGCGCCTTGCCCGTCTTCTTGATCGACTCGCCCACCCGGTCCATGTCGAGCGGAGAGATCGTGCGCAGGTCGATCACCTCGACCTCGATCCCGTGCTTCTCCGAGGCGACGCGCGCCGCGTCCATGCTGCGTTTCACCAACGCGCCGCACGTCACAATCGTGAGGTCGGTTCCCTCGCGGACGACCTTCGCCTTCCCGAACGGGATCATGAAGTCGGGGCCGGGATTCCGGCCCTTGTTGTAGACCTGCCGGTACAGGTGCTTGTGCTCTAGGAAGAGCACCGGGTCGTCGCAGCGGATGGCGGTGCGCAGCAGCCCGTTCGCGTCCTCGGCGGTGGACGGCAGCACGACCCGGATCCCGGGCGTGTGCGCGAAGAGCGCCGCTCCGGTCTGCGAGTGGTAGATCGAGCCGCCCCGCAGGTAGCCGCCGTAGGTGACGCGGATCACGACGTGATTGCCCCACGCGCCGTTCGACCGGTAGCGCATGGTGGCGAGCTCGTTCCGGATCTGGTGGAACGCCGGCCAGATGTAATCGAAGAACTGGATCTCGACCACGGGATGCAGCCCGCGCAGCGCCATCCCGATCGCTCGTCCGACGATGTTCGCCTCGGCGATCGGCGCGTTGAACACGCGGGCGCCCCCGAACGACGATTGGAGGCCGTGCGTGACCTTGAACACACCGCCCTTCCCGCGCACCTCGCCCAGGATCTCCTCGCGCGACGCGTCGGCGACGTCCTGTCCGAACACGACGATGCGCGGGTCGCGCTCCATCTCGTCCCGGA
>CAMCNM010000082.1 GCA_945876015.1 Gemmatimonas phototrophica | reverse complement strand
CATCATGATCAGACATCCGATCGCGGTGATCTTGGGCCGGCCGATCTTGTCCGACCAATGGCCCATGATGGGGATGGTCACCATCGACAGCGCCGCCTGGATAAGAATGAACGTGAGGATGAGGTTCCTCGAGAACCCGAGGACCGTGGTGCCGTAGGCGAGCACATAGGTCGTGAAGATGTAGAAGGGCACCTGCTGGCCGGTGCGCAGGAAGCACGTCAGGAGCACTTCCCTCCAGTTGTGCTTGAGCACCTCGACCACGGGCAGCTTCTCGATCTTGCCGGTCTTCTTCATCGCCTGGAAGACCGGGGTTTCCTCGATCCTCTTCCGGATGTAGTGGCCGACGAAGACGAGCACGAAGCTCAGGATGAACGGCACCCGCCATCCCCACGCCGCGAACTGCTCGTCGTTCGTGAACAGGCCCATCAGCAGCAGCGCGCCGTTGGCGAGCAGCATCCCGGCCGGGGCGCCGAACTGGGCCCAGCTGGTGGAGTAGCCGCGGCGCTTCGGATCCGCCCACTCGCCCGCGAGCAGCACCGAGGCTCCCCAGTTGCCGCCCACGCCGACCCCTTGGAGGACGCGGAGGAACGTTAGGAGGGCCGGAGCCATCACGCCGATCGTCGCGTAGGTCGGCAGGAAGCCGATCGCGATCGTGGCGCCGCCCATCAGGAAGAGGCTGGTGAGCATCGCCATCTTGCGGCCCAGCCGATCAGCGTAGTGACCAAAGATCGCCGCGCCGACCGGCCTGGCCACGAAGCCCACGAAGTTGGACGAGAACGCCAGGATCATCCCGACGTAGGGGTCCGAGCCCGGGAAGAACGCCGCGGGGAAGACCAGGGCCGCTGCGACGTTATAGAGGAAGAAGTCGTACCACTCGATCGAGGTGCCGACCGCGGCCGCGATCATGGCACGCTTGACCATCTCCTTTCTCACCGGGTCGCTGTACGAGACCGCGTCCTCAATGGTTGCCGCTTGTGTGGCCACTAGACTTCTCCTTCGTGTTTGTGGGTCAACGGGACCGATGCAACGGCGAATGATCGAGCCCAGCCGGTCACTATCCGAGACGAGCGGTTTCTCTTTGGAGTGCCGGATGAGAGCCTGGTAGATTAGGGAAGCAACTCGAACAATCGACGGACGAACTGCGGTTTCAAAGCGTTGGAGAAATAAGGGCTGTACTCCCCTCCGCGCAAGGCTCCGCGGGAGGGGCCCCGAGGGTCCCCGGCCCGCGGATGCACCCTCACAAACCCACGAATAACGCCCTAATTCCCGCCCCACAGCCGGTCGATGTTGTTCTCGAGCATCTGCGCGATCTCAGGGTAGGTCTGCACGATCACCCTGGTGTGCTCGGTCCGCAGAAAGTACTCCGGCGTCCCGTCCGGCTTGGGCCTCGTGAAAAGCTCCAGGAAACCAATGGCAGATCCGTCCGCCCGGGTATAGTCCGCGCGCAGGATCCGGGTCACGGTCGCGGGGTCCACGTCCGGCCGGTAGCCCGTGATTCCGTTGTCGTCCATCTGGCCCATCATATTGGAAAAGGCGATGTCAACCTGGTCCAACGAGTCGGGAGGCGCGTACTGGACGGTGGAGCCGATCTGACCCACGGCCGCCCACTTCTTCGAACCCTTGGGAGTCGTGATCTCGAGCGACGCGATCGAATCCTTCGCGTAGCTGTGGAAGCGGCGATCGGTGAGGCTCAAGTCCCCACCCAGGAGGGTCGCCAGGGAGGCCCCGGGGACCACGAAGACGGTCCGATCGGGGTTCCGGATCACGTAGCGATCCTCCCCGCCGAAGACCATTCCGCCGATCACCATCTCCTGGACGCCGTCCGCGAGCGTGACACGGACGACCGTGGTGTCGGGCCCGAAACCGAACTCCTTCTTGACCGAGTCGTACGCCATGCCGAGCTCCCGGATCGCGACCGGGGCGGCGGCAAGGCTCATCACCTCCTTGCCCTCCACGTCTCCGACCATGAAACCGATGCTGTCGCGCATCATCACGAGCTGCGCGTACGTCACCGAGTCCTCGGCGGTCGTGATGCGATACGTGCGCGTGCCCCAGATGTAGTTCCCGTCGTCGCTCCGGGGGTCGAGCCTGAAGTCCTGCACCCGGTTGTGGACCTCGACCGCGGCGACCTCGTCGGCCGACGCGTTCCAGAGAAGCATGGCGCCCCGCTTGGCGACCTCGTCCGGATCACGGGTCCAGGTCAGGTACGCGACAGGGAGAGCCAACGCGAGCAGGACGGCGTGCACCCAGACCGATTTCACGCTTCGCCTCCCCGCCGCTTCTGGCGGCGGATGACGCCCCCGAGACCGAAGCCGAGCACGAGCAAGGGCGCGCCCAGAATGATCGAGTAGAACCAGAGCACGTCCTCGGACTGCGTGTGCTGGATCGGCACGTCCAGCTCGGAAACGGTCGTGCCGCCGAGCCCTTCCTCGCGGCCGAGCCACTTGAGGCCGTCGTTCACCATGGCCGTGTTGAGGCCGGACCCCTCGAGCACCGGATCCGTGAACGCCTCGGCGTCCGCGATCACAATGGCGCGCATGCCCGCCGTATCGATCGCCGCGCCAACGGGCGCCGCGGCTCCGGAGTCCAGAGGAGCCTGCACGGGCTGCGGCTTGCCCTCGATGGCCGCGACCAGGTAGCGCTCCTGCTTTGTCTCCGCGCCCGTGTCAAACTCGTAGTCGCCGTCCTTGTCGTCGAACGTCGTGCTGAGCGAGCGGACCAGGAAGCTGACGTGGGCCAGGGTCGTATCGGCCAGCTCGAGGGATCCGGCGCCCGCGAACATCACGGCATTCCCGGCCGCCATGCTCAGCGTCGGCGAGATGTCGTTGTAGACGGAGAAGCGGTCGGTGAGGATCAGGCGGCGGTCGGACGGGACGTCGCGGTTGCGGAGGTGCTGCACGTCATCCGCCAGCTCCACCTTCTGGAATCGGATCCCCAGCCGCTGCTCGAGCGGGCCCAGCTCGAACTCGGTGTCCGGATCGAGCGCGAGAAGGAGCCGGCCGCCGCCCGCGAGGTACCGGTCCAGGGTGGCCAGCTCCTCGGGGAGGAACGCCGTCTGGGGGCCGAGCACCGCCACCACGGCCGCATCGTCGGGGATCTTCTGTCCCAGCCCGTTCTGGAGGCCCAGCGGCTTCTCGTCGTAGTTCATCCCCGACAACAGCCGGGTCGTCATCATCGTCCCGCGCAGCTCACGATTGGCGCGCGACGTCGCCGAGAGGGTGTCGTTGATCTCTCCGTGGCCCCTGGTCAGGTACGCGGCCCGCTTGTCCCTGAGGAGCAGCATCAGCATGGTCTGCACGTCGGCGTCGAGCTTCCGGAGCGCCACCCTCGAGACGTCCATGCTGTCGCCGATCGTGACCCGCTGGGTGCGCTCGCCCTTCCGCAGGACGATCGTCCCGTCCGCGGTCACCTGGAGCTCCTCTGCGAGCTTCGGGACGGCCAGGCGGTCGTGCTCGGTGATCCGGACGTTGTCGTTCGCGCTCTGAGCCAGTGCGTTGAAGTAGCGGAGCGCCTCCTCCTTCACGTCGCTGACGTTCGGGAAGAACAGGTCCACGCGGAGCGGCTCGTCGAAGCTCGCCGCGATGTTCGAGGTCGCGGTGCCCGGCGCCGAGGTCTTGAAGTAGCTCATGTCCACCGAGCGATCGCGCTCGGAGACGGTGAAGTACAACAGGAAGAGCGAGGAGCACGCGAGAGCCACCGTGAGGCCCGCGCCGGCCGTCTCCTTGAAGCGGAGCCCCTCGAGCCCGGCGGCGAGCCCCTGCGTGTGCCTGAAGGCGCCGATCGAGAACTGCGCAGTCAGGGCCGGGAGGATCGAGACGGACAGCAAGATCGCCCACGCGACCTGGAGCATCCTGCGGTAGCGCGTCCTCGCCTCGTCGTCCTCGAAGGTCAGGCCCAGCCAGTCGATCCCGTGTTGGGTGGAAGCCACGTGCACGACGAGCGCGAGCGCGCAGCCCACGTAGGCGAGGAGAAGGATCTGCTCGACGCCCCGCGCTTCACCCTCGGCGGCCTGCCACGAGCGCACGCGCCACACGATGGCCCCGAGCACGATCAGGCCCGCGAGCACCATGACGATGGTGCGCGGCGTCTCGCTCGACGCGAGGAGTCGCTCCCCGATCAGGAAGACGGCGATCCCGAACGTAAGCAGCCAGGTGAGCCACCAGGGCGCAGACCGGTTCACTCCCACCGCTTCGCCTCCATGGCCTTGGTGGCCATCAGCAGGAAGAAGTAGGTCACCGCGAGGTAGTAGACGACGTCCTTGAGCTGCAGAACGCCGACCTCGAACCCGGTGAAGTGGCGGCCGTGGATCGCGAGACCCTGGAACACCACCGACAGCGGATACGGGATCACCAGACCCAGCGGCCAGAACAGGAACATGATCCCCACGAACGCGGCGCCCAGGAACGCGGCGAGCAGCGGGTGCCGCGTGAGCGAGGATGCGAACACACCGATCGCGATCACCGCGGAGCCGAGCAGGACGAGCCCCAGGTAGCCAACGCCCACCTGCCCGAACGAGACCTTGCCGTTCACCATGATCATGAGCGGCATGTACACGGTCAGCGAGGTGATGACTGTGAGGAACGCGAGGGCAGACAGGAACTTACCTACGACGATCTGCGTGTCCTTGACCGGCGAGGTGTTGAGCAGAACGAGCGTCTCGAGCTGCCGTTCCTCGGCCAGGAGCCGAGTGGAGAGCACGACCGCGGCGATCGCCACGAGCCCGCTCGTGGTGAAGAAGAAGCGGGTGAGCACGTCGGTCGAGAGGCGCTCGCCGGCGGCCGGACCGAGCGCCTGACCGTAGAACAGGAGTCCGTCGAGGAGCAGCATGACGGCCGCCACGACGTACCCCATGGTCGAGGTCAGGTACGCCCCGAGCTCACGACGGAATATGACCCTGACTGCGCGCATGCTCAGCTCCGTCCCTGGACCAGTTCGAGGAAGACGCTCTCCAGCTTCCGCTGACTAGGCTCCAGCCTCACCACTCCCCATCCTCCTTGAACCAGAACGCGGCAAACATCGGCCGCACGATCCTCCTTCGCCTCGACCACGAACACGAGCGCGCCGTTGGCGGTCCCCTCGCTCTGCACCTTGGTCACGCCCGGGATCTGCCTCAGGAGGTCGGTGACCGAGGACACGTCCCCCGCGCCGTTAGCTGAGCGGGGCAGGACGGAGACCTCCACGTGCTGACCCTTGAGCAGATTTCCCGCGAGGTCTTCCTCGGTTCCCGCGGCGATGATCTCACCCGCGTCGAGCACCAGGATCTGATCGCACGTCTGGCTGATCTCGGGCAGGTTGTGGCTCGAGATCAGCACCGTGTGGTGCTCCTTCAGACCCCGGATGACCGCCCGGATCTCCACGATCTGTGCGGGATCAAGCCCGTGCGTGGGCTCGTCGAGGATCAGCAGATCGGGATCGTGCAAAACCGCCTGGGCCATCCCCACGCGCTGACGATATCCGTGCGACAGATGCCGGATGATCTCGCCGTGCTTGTGGGTGATGTTGGTGATCTCCTCGACCATGGGGAGCCGGTCGCGCAGCTGCGTCTCGTCCATCCCGCGGATGCGGCCCGCGAACTGGAGGTAGTCCCCGACCGTCATCTCCTCGTAGAGCGGGGGGCGCTGCGGCAGGAATCCCACGAGGCGGCGGAGGCGATGCGGATCCCGCACGCCGTCGATGTCCCTGACCATCAGGGAGCCGGCCGACGGCCGGAGATCGCACGCGATCAAACGCAGCAGCGTCGTCTTTCCGACCCCATTGAGGCCGAGAAAGCCGACGGTCTGACCCTGTTCGATCTCGAAGGAGACGGGGCCTACTGCTCTCTTCTTGCGAAAATACTTCGTCAGCCCTGAAGCGCGGAGCATAGTACTCGTTTAGGTCCAGGGGGCCAGCTGAAATGTTTGGCGGCCCCACACGGCTCAACCCGTGGGGAGCCGTATGCTCCCCACGGGTCGAGGCCGGTCAAATCCGTAACCTCTTGGGTCAGCCCTGCTCGGCGAAATACCGCTCCGTGACGATCTTGTCCTGCGTATAGAAGTTCACGATCGCCTTGCCCTGCGTCTTGACGTCGGCCCACTGCGAGGCCTTCATCCCACCGAAAGGCATGTAGGCGACCGGGGCCGGGATGCCAACGTTGATGCCGATCATGCCGGCCTCGGCCTCGAGCTTGAACTTGCGCGCCCAATAGCCGTTCTGCGTGTAGATCGACGCGCCGTTGCCGTACTCGTGACCGTTCAGGATCGCGATGGCCTCGTCGAGGTTCTTGGCCTTCATGATGACGACCACCGGTCCGAAGATCTCGGTCTTGTGGATCGTCATGCCCGGCTTCACGTCCGTGAAGACCGTTGGTCCAATGTAGTAGCCGCCTTCCGCGCCCGGCACCGTCACCTTGCGGCCGTCGAGCGCCAGCGTAGCGCCCTCCTTTATGCCTTCCTCGATCAGGGCAAGGATGGTCTCCTTGGCCTTGGCAGAGATGACCGGACCGAGCAGCATCGGGTCTTCCTCGCAAGCCGGATCGAGCGGGTTGGCCGGGTGGTTCTCCTTCGAATCCTCGACGAACTTCTCGCAGATCTCCTTGTACATCGCGTCACCCACGGCGATGATCGCCGAGGACGCCATGCAGCGCTGGCCCGCGCAGCCATAGCACGACGTGGTCATGTTGCGGATCACGTCCTTGACCTTCGCGTCAGGCATGACGACCAGGTGGTTCTTCGCGCCACCCATCGCCTGGAAGCGCTTGTTGGTCTCGGCGCACTTCTTCGCGACCACCTTGCAGACCGGCGTCGAGCCGACCAGCGAGACGCCCTGGACGATCGGGCTCGACATCATCGCGTCGGCCACCACCATGTCGCCATTCACCACGTTGAACACGCCCGCCGGCACGCCGGCGTCGTGGATGTACTGCGTGATGAGCTGCATCGTCATCGGCACTTGCTTCGACGTCTTGAGTACGAACGTGTTGCCGGTGGCGATCGCGTACGGGATGAACCAGAACGGCACCATCGCCGGGAAGTTGAACGGGGCGATCATGCCGAAAACGCCCATCGGCAGGCGGATGACCTCTCCGTCCATGTCGAAAGAGCCGCCGATAATCTTGTCACCCTGCTGCATGATGGGCATGCCGCAGGCGACCTCGACGTTCTCGAACACGCGCTTCATCTCGGCGCGAGCGTCGGTGAGCGACTTGCCGTTCTCGCGCGTCAGAACGCGGGCGATCTTGTCCTCGTCCGCGCGCAGCATCGCAGCGAGCTTGAACAGCGGCGCGACGCGGCGGGCGACCGGCGTTTTGCCCCAGGTCTTGAAGGCGAGGGCTGCCGCCGCGATGGCCCGATCCGTCTCGGCCGCCGTGGAGAGCGGGCACTGGGCGATCACCTCGCCGTTGCTGGGATTGGTGATGTCGACGTAGCCAGAACACTCGGCGTCCACCCACTTCCCGCCGATGAAGTTCTTCATCACCTCGAGCTTCGTCGCTGCCGGTGTCGCGGCCTTCGTCATTACCGGTCCCATTGATCCAAGCTCCTTGTCAAATTGGTTTTCGGGCTGGTCAGACGAGGTCCGAAGAGGGAGTGCGACCAGCGGTTTTGCGCCACATGGGGATCAGCATCTATTTGGATTACTGGTGGCCCCCCACGAGAAGGAGGGTCACTGCACGGGAGCCGGAGCTTGGTGTCCCGCCAAATCTGGCGGAACGGGCAATCTAGGTGAATGGGTGGCCGGCGCAAGCAGATTGCGGAGGGGTCCGGGACGGCGCCCCAATTATAGCAATGCATCCTAGCCGTAAGATCTGACGCCGACGGTAGTTGCAGCCCCGGCGTCAGGCCTCTCGGTTACCCTCCGGCTCCTCGTCGTCCTCGGCGCTGAATGCGTCCGGGTGGTGCTTGATCGTCCGCCCCTCGACCAGGAAGACCACGTCCTCCGCGATGTTGGTGGAAAGGTCGGCGATCCGCTCGAGGTTCTGCGAGATGAGCAGGAACTCGAGCGCCGGGGTGATGCGGCGCGGCTCCTCCAGCATGTGCGTCAGGAGGATGCGGAAGAGCGAGCGGCGGAGGTTGTCCACCTTCTCGTCGCGAAGACAGA
>CAMCNM010000081.1 GCA_945876015.1 Gemmatimonas phototrophica | reverse complement strand
GGACACCATCCAGGTCCAGCGGTGTCAGTGGCACAAGCGTGAGAACGTGGTGAGCTACCTGCCGAAGAGCGAGCAGCCCGCGTGGCGGCGGAAGCTCCAAGCGGCCTATGCACACCCGACGTACGCGGCAGCGAAGCGCGCGCTCATGCTACTCGTCACCGAGCTGCGGCTCCGCAATTCATCCGCAGCGGCGAGCCTGGAGGAGGGGCTCGAGGAGACCCTGACCCTGCACCGCCTGGGCGTCTTCCCGGAGCTCGGTACGAGCTTCAAGACGACCAACCTGATCGAAAGCGTCATGGCGCGACTGGATGCCCGGACCGAACGCGTCGACCGTTGGCGCACCAGCGACCAAAGGCTCCGCTGGTGTGCTTCAGCCCTCTGGCTCGTGGAAGCGCAGTTCCGACGCGTGAGAGGCTATCACCATCTGCCCTTGCTCGTCCGAGCCCTCACGCCCAATCTCCTCACGACCACCGACGCGGCAGCGTGACCGCGTCTCTTGCGGCATCACCTGAGTTTCAACTGAACTCGGGACATACCCGGCCACAAGCGTGTCAAGCAAATCCAGCCTACGTCCGTGGACCCCGCCGGTTCCGCTAGTGTAATCCCTGCATATCTTTGGGCCGACGCGCCCATCACGAAACATCCTTGTGCTGCGGTCCCACCGCGGGTCCTCCATGGCCAGGCGACCCCCCCAAAGGCCCTCCCCCGGTGACCGGGCACGCGCCGTGGCCGCGTTCGCGAGCAAAGTCTGGGCCGATTTCCCTCCCCGCTGGCTCCAACCCTATTGGAAGCCGCGGATCAATTCGATGGTCTTCGTCTTCGTGGCCGCCCTCTTCACGGGCGGGGCCTTAGGGTCCTGGAGAAATCTTTGCGCAGATTGTCCCTCCATCGCACAAATCCGTACCTACGAGCCGCAGCAGACGTCGAAGCTCTTCAGCCGCGACGGGACCCTCATCGCCGAGCTCGGCTTCGAGAGCCGCACCCCCGTCTCCATGGCAGCTCTGCCGGCCTACGTGCCTCAGGCCGTCGTGGCGATCGAGGACAAGCGCTTCTATCGACACAACGGGTACGATCTCCTGGGGATCGTTCGGGCCCTTTGGGGCAAGGCGACGTTCCGGAACCTGGGCGGCGGGAGCACGATCACCCAGCAGCTTGCACGCATGATGTTCGAAGAGCAGATCCGTGACGTCTTCGAGCGCCGGCTCCTGGGCAGCGGCGGCATGCGTAAGCTGAGGGAGCTCCAGGTGGCGATGGAGCTGGAGCGATCCTACACGAAGGACCAGATCCTCGAGGCATACCTGAACGAGATCTATCTCGGGCGCGTCGGCTACGGCTTCCAGGCCGCCGCACGGTCCTGGATGGGCAAGGACGCGGCGGATCTCGACCCCGCCGAGGCGGCGCTGATCGCTGCGGTCCTCAACGTGCCCGCCGAGTACGATCCGTTCCGGCGTCCCGAAGCCGCGCGAAGACGCCGCAACCTGGTGCTCGGCCGGATGGCCGATCAGGGTTTCCTCACGGAGGAGGACGCCGAGCGCTGGCAGCAGGAGCCGCTTCCGACCCAGGAGAACCTCGTCACCACCAGCCGGGGAGTGGCGCCCTACTTCCAGGAGTGGGTGCGGCAGATCCTCGAGGACCGGTTCGGGGACGAAGTGTACCGGGGCGGGCTACGCGTCACGACCACGTTGGACGTGAAGATCCAACGCGCGGCCCAGGAAGCGATGGAGTACGGGTGGGACCGGATGGAGGCGCTTCCGACCTTCAAACACCCCAAGTACGCCGACTTCGACACGGTCCGGACGTTCACCGCCGGGGAAACACCCTACCTGCAGGGGGCGCTGATCGCGCTCGATCCCCAGACCGGCGCGGTGCGCGCGCTGATCGGCGGGCGGAACTACGAGCAATCCAAGTTCGACCGGGCGCGGCTCGCCCACCGCCAGGCCGGCTCGTCGTTCAAGCCGTTCGTCTACGCGGCCGCCCTGGCCAGCGGCATCCCGGCGTCGCGCGTGATCCTGGACGCTCCGGTGGTCTACCCGCAGGTGAGCGGCGAGGAGTGGAAGCCGCAGAACTTCGACGGGACGTTCGAGGGACCGATGACGTTGCGCCAGGCGCTCCGCCATTCGGTCAACATGGTCGCGATCAAGCTGGGTTGGGAGGAGGTCGGGATCGAGACCGTCGCGCAGACGGCGCGAAGGATGGGCATCTCGACCGACATCGAGCGCTTCCCTTCCACCACGCTCGGAGCGGTGTCGGTGATCCCGATGGACGTCGCGGAGGCCTACACTGGGTTCGCTGCGTTGGGCACGCGGACGCGCCCCTTCCCGATCGTGAAGGTCGAGAACGCACAGGGCGAGGTGCTCTGGGAGCCGCAGCCCGAGCGCACGCCCGCGCTGGACAGCCTGGTAGCTCGCCTGATGGTGGACCTGCTCCAGGACGCCGCCAACCGAGGGACAGGGGGACAGATGCGCGCGTCCGGACCGGACGGGGGCGGACTTCCGTACGAGGTGCCGGTGGGCGGCAAGACGGGGACGACCAACGACGCGACGGACATCTGGTTCAACGGCTTCACGCCCAACCTGGTCGCCACGGTCTGGTTCGGGATGGATCGGCCGGTGATGCTCACCCCGCGCGCGACCGGAGGTCTGATCGCGGCGCCCGCGTGGGGCCGCTTCATGCGCCGCGTCTACTACGGTGACACGACCACCGCCGCGACCACCGCGGAGACCGACGCGAACGGGCTCAAGCCCGGCGCAGCGCTCCCGATTCCTCCCGCGTGGTCCTTCCCGGCCGGAATCACGACGCGGCAGGTGGACTTCAAGACCGGTCAGCTGTGGAGCGAGTACTGCCGCGGAGTAGAGTACACCGAGTACTACATCCCCGGAACCGAGCCCACGGAGGTGTGCGACGACTCCGGTCGCGGAAACTTCCGGCTGCCCCGCGGTGCGGTGCGACTGCCGGAGCGATGAGCGACGCTGAGACGCTGCTGTTCACGTTCGAGACCACGCACATGGCGCTCTGGGCGGAAGATACGGCCCGCGAGCGGAACGTCCCCGCCGAGATCGTCCCCGCGCCTCCGGAAGCCAAGGCGAAGTGCGGGCTCGCGCTGAGGGCGGAGGTCGTGCGCGCGGACGAGCTCTCGGCCGCCTTCCGCGAAGAGGGCATCCACTTCGGGACGTTCACCGGCGTCCGTTAGTCCCGGATTCCCCGGCTAGAGCGCCTCGACTCCGTCGCGGCTCACGCGGTGGGACACGAGCCGCCTGAGTTGCGGCTGACCCGCACCGATCGTCACGGCTTCACGCAGGATCGAGCTCCCGAGCTCCGCATCCTCCGCACAGGCAGCGTGCACCTGACCGAGCGGGGCACCCGTTTCGACCCGGTCCCCTGGCGCGACCATGAGCACGAATCCGACGCCGGGGTGGACCCTGTCCCCCACCGCGCGCCTCCCGCCTCCCAGCTCGACGATGCCCCAGCCGAGCGGACGGGGCGAGACCCGGGTCACCACTCCCGCGCTCGGCGCCGCACAGTCGATCACGACCTCGGCGCGCGGGAGGCGATCCGGGTGCTCGACCACTTCCGCGTCGCCCCCCTGGGCGGCGACCATGCGGGCGAAGTGCTCGAGCGCGCGTCCGTCGTCCAACGCGCGCTCCGCGCGGGAGCGGGTCGCGCCCCGGTCCGATCGTGGATCGGCCAGCAGCGCCATCTCGACCGCCTGATCGAGCGTGACCCTGCGCAGGTCGGCCGGCCCGCCGCCCGCGAGGCAATCGATCGCCTCGCGCGTCTCGAGCGCGTTGCCCAGAGCGCGGCCGAGGGGCCGGTCCATAGCGGTGAGCAGCGCGGTGGTGCGCACCCCGCGCGCCTCGCCCAGCGCGACCATCGTGCGCGCGAGCTCGAGCGCCTCCTTCTCCTGCGGGAGAAAAGCTCCGTCTCCAACCTTCACGTCGAGGAGCAGCGCGGTGAGACCCTCCGCGAGCTTCTTGCTCATGATGCTGGAGGCGATGAGCGGGAGCGAGGGAACCGTCCCGGTCGCGTTACGGAGGTCGTAGAGCCGCCGGTCGAGCGGCGCGATCTCGGCGGTCTGTCCGGTGATGGCGCAGCCGACCTCGCCCACGACCGAAACGAAGCGCTCCATGGAGAGGTCGGTCCGGAAGCCCGGGATGGCCTCGAGCTTGTCGAGGGTGCCCCCGGTGTGTCCGAGGCCGCGCCCCGCCATCATCGGCACGCGCAGCCCCAGCTCGGCGGCAAGGGGCGCCACCACGAGCGACACCTTGTCGCCCACCCCGCCCGTCGAGTGCTTGTCTACCTTCGGCTCAGGGAGGTGGGAGAAATCCACCGTCCCGCCCGACTCGAGCATCACCGCGACGAGCGCGTCCAGCTCTTCCTGGTTCATGCCGCGGAAGAACACCGCCATGAGGAAGGCGGACATCTGATAGTCCGTGACCTCCGCGCGCAGATACGCCGCGAAGAAGCCACGGATCTCCTCGCGGTCGAGCGAGCCGCCCTCCCTCTTCCGTTCGATCAGCCGGGCCGGGATCATGCGCGGCCGAGCCGCCTTCCCCGGCTCCGGCCTTCCGTCAGGAGAAGCGCTTGCGCGCGCCCCGCACGGCTTCGTCGACCTTCTTCGTCACGTCGTCGGCCAGCTCTTCCCACTTGTCGCCGGCGTCGCCCTTCAGGCGCGAAGCGGTCTTGACCAGCCTGCGGCGCGTCCGGCTGCCCTTGTCCGGGGCCATGAGAAGCGCGATTCCGGCGCCGATGACCGCACCCAGCACGAGTCCCGAGACGAAATTCAGCACCTGTCCGTCGTTGTCGTAGTCCACGTGTCGGCTCCGCTGCGGCGTGGCCCGTGCCACCCCGCCGGTTATATTGTCGAACCGCGCACCGAAGGTTCCGCGGCGCCGGTCATCGTACGACGATGGGCATCATACGTTCCGTTCTACCGGGCCTGGCGCCTTCCCCTTTTGGAGGTCGGATGGAGTCGAGTGAAATGCGCGACGTGGCGATTCCCGCTATCGGGCTCACTACGCTCCGCAGGAGCCTGCAGCAGGATGTGGGCCCGCTGCCCGCGATCCATGCCCTCCAAACCGCCGGCTTCCAGACCGGCGAGGCCCTCTGGACGGCTCTCAGGCGCGGTCCGGGCCGCGAGCTCGCCGATCTGGACGAGACCGGCTTCTGGGCACGGCTCGCCACAGCGCTCGGCAAGCGCGGCTGGGGCACCCTCACGCATCGCGCGGCGCACCCGGGCGTGGGCCTGCTGGCCAGCCCGGACTGGGCCGAGGCGATCGGCGGAAGCGGTGAGAGCCAGCCTTCGTGCACGTTTTCGTCCGGCATGCTCTCGGCGCTCCTCACCGGAGCCGCAGGTGGGCCGATCGCGGTGCTCGAAGTGACCTGCCGCACGCGCGGCGACGAGCGGTGCACGTTCGCGTTCGGCTCCTCGGCGACCGTTCACGACCTGTACGGGTTCGTCCTGGACGGGCAGGACTTGGAGACGGCGCTCGCGTCGCTGTGACGGGCCTCGTGGGGACCGAAGGACGCGTGATGGGAATCGACTTCGGCGAGCGCAGGACCGGCGTCGCGCTGAGTGACGCGACCGCCACGCTGGCCACCCCGCTGGAAACCATCGAGCGCCGCCCCGGTAAGCGCCCTCCGCTCAAGGCGCTGGAGGAGATCGCGCGCGCGCATGAGGTGGTGCGCATCGTGGTCGGCCTGCCGATCGATCTGAAGGGCGAGGAGACCGACTGGTGCCGGGAGGTGCGTCGGGCCGGGGACGAGCTGGGGAGCAGGATAAGCGCGCCGGTCGAGTATCTGGACGAGCGCTTCAGCTCGGTGCGCGCGGGACGCGCGGTCCGGGAGATCGGCCTGCCGAAGGGAGAGCGGGAGAAGAAGGATCGCGTCGATCGCGCCGCGGCGGCGATCATCCTCCAGGCGTGGCTCGACCGTCGAAAGGCTGCTCACCAGGACGATCCCGCGTGATCCGGCGCGCCGCTCTTCCGCTCACGCTCGCGCTGCTCGCGGTCTCCTGCGGTGGCGATCCCGTCGGGGAGCCGCTGACCTTCATCGTTCCCCGCGGCGCCTCCCTCCAACAGGTGACGGACAGCCTGAGCGCGCGGGGCGTGATCGAGCAGCCGCCTCTGTTCCGGGCCTACGTGCGGATCAAGCGGAAGGACCGCGAGCTCAAGGCCGGTGTGTACGCGCTCCGACAGGGCGAGAGCTGGGACGTGATCATCGACGCCCTGAGCGAAGGGCGCGTGGTGAGCGTCCCAATGACGATCCCCGAGGGGTGGACGGTGGCGCAGATGATCCCGCGGGTCGCCGCCGCGACGGGGCTCCCCGCGGATACCGTGAAAGCACGGGTGAGCGCCGACAGGGTCGCGGAGCGGTGGCAGGTGCCCGGCCCCGGACTCGAGGGTTACCTGTTCCCCGACACCTACCGATTCACGCCCGGCTCGTCGCTCTCCGCGGTGCTCGAGGCGATGACCGAGCGCTACCGCTCGTTCTGGACCCCCGAGCGCCGCCAGCGCCTCGCCGAGCTGGAGCTCACCGAGCGCGAGGCGGTGACGCTCGCGTCGATCGTCCAGGCGGAGGCGCGGCGCTGGGAAGAGATGCCCCGGATCGCGTCCGTTTACCTGAACCGCGTGCGCAGGGGCATGCGGCTCGAGGCCGACCCGACCGTCCTGTACGCGCTCGGGGGAACGCGCGCGCGCCTGCTGTTCGCCGCGATCGATTCGGTCAAGGACAACCCCTACAATACGTACAGGCAACCGGGCCTCCCGCCGGGACCCATCGGATCGCCGGGCGAAGCGGCGCTGCGCGCGGTGCTCGAGCCCGAGGACTCCGACCTCCTCTACTTCGTCGCGCGACCGGACGGGACGCACGTGTTCACGCGCACGCTCGCGGAACACGTGAACGCGACCCGGACCGCGCGGCGCGCACGGGACTCCGCCAGGGTCGCCGAGCCGTCCCGCCCCGCGCTCGACTCCGCGGGAGTGCCGCGCGCGACGCGATGAGCGGGAAGGACGCGGCGGATCGCGCTCTCGCCGCCCGCATCGATCTCCGGCTCGCCCTCCGTCTCGTCGTCCTCACCGATCGGCTTCTCGCCGAACCACGCTCGGTCGAAGAGATAGTCGAGCGGTCGCTCGCTGCGGGCGCCCGGGCCATCCAGCTGCGTGACAAGGATGCCGGTGCGGGCGCGCTTCTGTCCGTGGCCCTCCGCATGCGAGATCTCACGCGGCGCTTCGGCGCCCTCCTCTTCATCAACGACCGGCTCGACGTGGCGCTCGCCGCGCGGGCCGACGGCGTGCACGTCGGCCCCGACGACATCCCGGTCGCGGCGCTCCGCGCGAAGGTGCCGGCGGACTTCCTGATCGGCTATTCCTGCGATCTGGTGGCCGAGGCCCGGCGCGCGGTGGCCAACGGGGCGAGCTACATCGGGTGCGGCGCGGTCTACGGCACGAGCACCAAATCGGGGACCGGAGACGCGATCGGGCTGGAGCGGCTCGACGAGGTCGCGGCCGCGGTAGACGTGCCGGTGGTCGCGATCGGGGGGATCACGACCGAGCGTGCGGTGGAGGTGGCTGGCACGCGTGCGGCCGGCGTCGCGGTGGTGGGCGCGGTGATGGCAGCATCGGACCCAGCCGATGCCGTGCGCCGGCTGCTCGGGCCCTTCGAACGACGCGCCGCGAAGTAGTCAGGGAGTCGGAGCCGGACTCGCTTCGATGGTGGCCCGCGTCACTCGATCGCCCTCGATGATCGCGTCCACCACGTCCAGCCCTTCGACCACCCGCCCGAACGCGCCGTACGCGCCGTCCAGGTGCGGCTGCATCGAGTGCGTGATGAAGAACTGTGAGTTCTCGGTATCCTTGTCGGTTCGCGCCATCCCGGCGGTGCCCCGGGTGTAGCGCAGATGCGTGAGCTCGCTCGGGATCCGGAACCCGGGCTCGCCCAACCCGTTTCCGCGATCCACGTCGCCGCCCTGGGCCATGAAGTTGGGCAGGACGCGGTGGAACGGGACCCCGTCGAAGCGCCCCTCGCGCGCCAACCGCGCCAGAGTCTGCACGGTGAGCGGGGCCTCTTCCGTGAAGAGATCGAGCACGACCCTTCCCCGCTCGGTCTCCAGCACCAGCCGCGGGCGCGTGCCCAGC
>CAMCNM010000080.1 GCA_945876015.1 Gemmatimonas phototrophica | reverse complement strand
CCGCGATCTTCCGCTGATCGAGCAGCCAGGAGCGCGCCGGCGCGCGGGACTTCTTGAGCGCGGCCCAGAGCCCAGCGGCGGTGAACCCGTCCTCCAGCGGCTCGGGGCCGAAGGTGGCGGAGCGGGCACTCGACGCGGGCGCCGAGAAGTGCTCGACCGTGCCGAAGCGGCGGCTGTCGTCGAACACGAGGTCGGTGCGGTCGTCGAGCAGAAAGACGACGGCCGGGTGCGTGGCGAGTGCGCCGTATCGTTCACTCACGGGTTGCCGCGTAGTGGAGCGGGGAAGGGCGAGGATGCCCCCCGTCATTCCGAGGTTGATCCAGGCCACCGATCGGTCGTCGAGCTGGATCAGCACGTTCTTGGCGCGCCGTCCGACACCCTCGATGCGCCGTCCCGCGAGACCCTTCCGGAGGCGCGCCGGCGTGACCCTGAGCACGTCCGCGTGCACCAACTCGACGTCCTCGATGCGGCGCCCGCTCACCGCGCGCCGGATTCCCCGGACGATCGTCTCCGCCTCGGGGAGCTCGGGCACGTCAGACCTTCATGCGCTCGTCGCGCGCCATCTCCCGCCAGCTGATGTCGCGGCGGAACTGCTTTCCGTCGAAGCGAATCGACGCGGCCGCCTCGCGGCTCCGACTCGCCGCTTCGGCGAGCGTCGCGCCGATTCCGGTCACGGTCATGACGCGGCCGCCCGATGTCACGACGCGGTCGCCCGCCAGTTGGGTCCCGGCGTGGAAGACCATCACGTCCGGGTCGTCGCTCACGGCCGCCGGGATGTCGATCGTGCGCCCCTTCGGGTAGTCGCCCGGATATCCCTCGGACGCGAGCACCGTCGTGACCGCGGTTTCGGCGCGGAAGCGCGGCTCGCGGCCCTTCAGGCTGCCGCCTTCCGCGACCTCCGCGAACAACTCGAGCAGCGAGCTGTCGAGGAGCGGAAGGATCGCCTGCGTCTCCGGATCGCCGAACCGGCAATTGAACTCGACCACCTTGGGACCATCCTTCGTCAGCATGAGCCCGGCGTAGAGCAGCCCTTTGAACGGACAGCCCTTGGCCGCCAACGCGCGCAGGGTCGGGACGAGGATCTTCTCGCGCGCTTCCAGGAGGATGGCGGGTGTCGCGAGCGAAACCGGGGCGTACGCGCCCATCCCGCCGGTGTTGAGGCCGGTGTCGCCTTCGCCGATCCGCTTGTGATCCTGCGCGGAGAGCAGCAGGAGCGCTTCCTCTCCGTCCGTCACCGCGAACACGGAGAGCTCCTCACCCTCCATGAATTCCTCGATCACGACCTCGCGGCCGGCCTCGCCGAACGCACGGTCGTGCAGCATCGACGAGACGGCGGCTTCCGCTTCCTCGACGGTCGCGCACACGACCGCTCCCTTTCCGGCCGCGAGACCGGACGCCTTCACCACGATCGGCGCGCCGCTCTCGCGGATGAACGCGACCGCCTGCTCCGCGTCGGTGAACGTGCGGTGTCCCGCGGTGGGGATGCCCGCTTCGGTCATGAGATCCTTCGCGAATGCCTTGCTCGCCTCGATTCGCGCCGCCTCGGCCGAGGGGCCGAACACCGGCACGCCCTTCTTGCGGAAGCGGTCGGCGATCCCGGCCGCGAGCGGCGCCTCCGGTCCGACCACGGCGAGATCGATGCGCTGGGACGCGGCCCATCCGGTGAGCGCTTCGACGTCGCCTGGTGCGATCGGGACGGGGCGGGCGAGGGAGGCCATGCCCGCGTTCGGCTGAGTGGCGAAGAGCTCCGCGCTGGGCGCGTCGCGCCGGAGCTTCCAGAGGAGGGCGTGCTCGCGGCCGCCGGTGCCGACTACCAAGATTCGCATGGGGCAATGTAGTAAGGGCGAGGGGCTTTCTGAATCGGAGGGTGGTCGGGCCGATCCTCAACCGGCGCGTCGTCGCCTGACTCCCGTCCCAAACAAGCATTGACACCTTTCGCGAGGGCGTCATGCGGGAGGTCCGGGACGCCCCTTCCCGCCCTTTCCTGATCGGCCTGTTCGCCCGTCAGGTCCTCATGATCGACCCGCCCCACCGCTGGTCATCTCATCCGCCCCGGTTCCGTCCCCAAGAGGCGCCCAGAGCGTCGAAAACACCTCATTATGCTTGAATCAAATTGTTGCCCGTTCCTTCAGGTGAGGGGATTCGATGACTGCCGCCGCGCTGGTGCTCCGTGAGGTCGCTTCGACGTCCTACGGTGAGGTGTCGGGAGGTTATCCGACGCTTCATGTGCTTTCGAGTGAGACGTCCGCCCAGGCCTCGGATCCCGATCGCATCGAAAGCCTGGGCGACGAGATCGCGACTCTCTTCGCGCACATGCACGCGGCTGACCGGCGCGCGCTCGTCCTGATCGCCGAGTTCGATCAGATCCGCGGGTGGGAACGGTCTGGCCATCGAGACTGCGCCCGCTGGCTCGCCTTCCGCACCGGCATCGACACAGGGGCGGCCCGCGAGAAGGTCCGCGCGGCCCGCGCCCTGGCGGAGCTGCCGGCGATCAGTGCCGCCATGGCCCGGGGCGAGCTTTCCTTCTCCAAGGTCAGGGCGCTGACTCGCATCGCCGACGCCGAGAACGAGGAGGAACTCCTCGAGCTCACGCAGGGAGCCACCGCTGCCCAGGTAGAGCGGTTGGTGCGCGGCTGGAAGCAGGGGAGTAGGGAAGACGAGGCGGATCGGGAGCGGCGGCAACATGACGCGCGGATGTTCTCGATCTTTCCGGACGAAAAGGGGATGTACGTCGTCCGAGGCCGCCTCACCCCGGAGTCTGCCGCGCTCTTCATGCGTGCCCTCGATGCGGCGGGCGATGCGCTGTTCCGGGAACATCACGTCCCTGGAGTGGCGGAAACCGAGGCCAGTGCCGGGCGCCGGCGCGCGGCCGCGGCCGGGCTGGTGGCCGAGCGGGCGCTGGCGGCGGGCTTCGGAGCGGCCGGGGACGAAGCCTCACCCCCGATCTCAGGCACACGGGCGGACCGCTACCAGGTCGTCCTTCACGTCCAGCCCGAAGCGCTACTGGCCGAGGGCGAGCCCGCCCGCTCGGAGCTGGAGGACGGCACGCGCGTTTCCGCGGAAACGTCGCGGCGGCTCGCCTGCGACGCCGGCCTCGTCGAAGTGACCCACCGGAAGGACGGCTCGATCCTCGACGTCGGGCGGAAGACGCGCACGATCCCGCCGGCGCTGCGGCGTGCCCTCGAGATCCGTGACCGGGGCTGCCGCTTCCCAGGCTGCGGGCTCCGCTTCACCGATGCCCACCACGTGAAGCACTGGGCCGACGGGGGTGAGACGAGCCTCGAGAACTGCGTGCTCCTGTGTCACCACCATCACCGACTGATCCACGAGGGTGGGTGGCAGGTCCATTGGTGGGGCGTGGGGCAGCCCGTGTTCGTCGACCCCCGCGGCGGGACGTTCTTCGAGGGTACCCGGGAGACACCCACGCTTCCAGACGATCCGGTCGCCGCGCTCGTCGCGCAGAACAACGAACTCGGGATCGATCCCGACCCATGGGTGGCGAGCGCTCGACATGGGCGGGGCGCACGATACTGACATGCCTCGGCCTGCCTACCGCTTGAACCCGCCCAGGATCACGTCGCCCACGTTGCGGGCGGCGCCCGCCAGACCGTCCAGGATATCCTTCGCGCCCTTCTTGTAGGAGTCCGCGGCCTCGCGCAGATCCTCCTGGTACCGCGGGTCGGGGTCGCCGCGGCGCGCATAGTCCCCGCGCAGGATGCGGTCGTACTCGCCGGACTCGATCCACGCGCGCGTCTCGGCGAGACGGAGCACCCAGAACGGGTGCGTGGTCCCGATCAGGTTGAGGATCTTGTAGACCTGGTCGGCCACGTCGCCGGTCGTGCGGTATTCCTCGGCCTGTTGGATGAACTCCTGCAGGTTGGTGTCGTCCCGCGTGGCGCCGCCCGCCATCTTGAGCATCGCGCGCATGGCGACCTCCGGGTCCTGCACGGCGAGCAGCCCCGCGCGGTCCGACGAGAGCTCGCTCTTCCGGTTCCACTCGAGCAGCGCCACCAGCACCACGCGCGCCGCGAGCCCCACGACCGGGAAGCCCATCTGCGCGAGATTCAGCAGCAGCTGCGTCATCGTGCGGTAGAGCACGTGGTCGGACAGGATGTGTCCGAGCTCGTGGCCGATGATGTAGGCCAGCTCGTCGTCGTCGAGCAGCGACACCATCCCCGAGTTGAGGATGATGAACGGCTTGTCCATGCCGTACGCGCCCGCGTTCACGATCGGGGTCTGCGAGATCAGGAGGTCGTACTTGTCCACGGGAACGTCGAGCGTGCGGGCGACATCCACGTAGAGGGCGTACACGCGCGGGAACTGGTTGGGCGAGACGCGCACCGCATTCGCCTGGAAGGCGAGCCGGATCGGCTTCTCGCCGAAGAAGCCGAACAGGCGGCGCAGCACGTCGTCGAAGACGGGGATGCGCCGGAGCGCGGCCAACGCGGCGCGGTCCCCGGGATGCTCCCAGGATCGCGACGCGATGCCGGTGAGGACGCGTCGGGCGCGAGGCCCGACGCCGCTTCCGCTTCCCGTGGTGCTCTGCTCGGCCATGCTCCCCCCTCCGTCGTGTGCGCGCTCGGCTATCCGGACCCACGCCGGACGCTCCCCGCCCTACGGTACCCTTTACGGGTGGGTTTCGCGCCGCCTTCTCACGGTAGCGCCTGAGCCAGATCCTCGAGCAGGTCGGCCTCGTCCTCGATGCCCACGGAAAGGCGCACGATGCCCGGCGTGAGCCCCATCGACTTCTTGAGCTCGTCGGGTACCGAGGCGTGGGTCATCAGGGCGGGAACGCTCACCAGCGATTCGACTCCGCCCAGGCTCTCGGCGAGCTGGAACACGCGCGTCGTCTCGGCGAACGCCTTGGCGCGCGCGAGCGTGCCCACGTCGATCGAGACCATGCCGCCGAAGCCCTTCATCTGCGTCCTCGCGAGCGCGTGTTGCGGGTGCGACGCGAGACCGGGATACAGCACCCGATCGACGCCCCTGTGGCTCTCGAGGTACTTGGCCACCGCGATCCCGTTCGCGTTGTGACGCTCCATGCGTACGTGCAGCGTCTTGGTTCCGCGCAGGCAGAGCCACGCGTCCATCGGGCCTGGCACTGCCCCGGTGGACTTGCGCACGAAGGCGATCTCCTCGGCGAGCGCGTCGTCGTTCACCACCAGCATGCCGCCGATGATGTCCGAGTGCCCGTTCAGGTACTTGGTCGTCGAGTGCATGATCACGTCGGCGCCCATCTCCAACGGCCGCTGGTTGTAGGGCGACGCGAACGTGTTGTCTACCAGCAGCAGCGCGCTGGCCTCGTGGGCGATCTCGCTCATCACGCGGAGGTCGCACAGGCGCATCATCGGGTTGGTCGGGGTCTCGACGTGGAGGATCTTCGTCTTCCCCTTCCGCACCGCCTTCCGCACCGCCGCCGGGTCGCTCGTGTTCACGAACGAGAATTCGATGCCGAGCTTGGCGAGCACACGCGTGAACATACGCGTGGTTCCGCCGTAGGTGTTCTCCTCGCTCACCACGTGGTCGCCCGCGGAGAGCCGCTTCACCACCGCCTCGATGGCGGCGAGGCCCGAGGCGAAGGCGATCCCGTGCTTGCCACCCTCGAGTGCCGCGATGTTGCGCTCGAGCGTTTGGGTGGTCGGGTTCGCGACCCGAGCGTAGTCGTATCCCAGCTTGGGCTCCGCGACCGCCGGCTGGACGTACGTGGAGGTCTGGAAGATCGGCGTCATGATCGCGCCGGTGGTGGGCTCGGGCTCCTGGCCTGCGTGGACCGCCAGAGTACCGAAGCGAAAAGTCGGATTTTCGGACATCGTGGCTCCGCATGGGTCGGGATCGCCGCGGACTCGCGCCGATGTCCCGTGTGCTGCCGCGAATATCGGCGTGGTCGGAGGGCCCCGCTACCGGCGGGAATCCGGCGGATTAGGAGAAGATCACGGCTTGGCGATCGAGTCCGCGACGTAACGGTCGTGGCGCTCGGCCCCAACGGGCGACCCGGATGAGAACTGTCCGATCACGTCGATAGCGCGCCGGCGACGCTCGCTCGGGGCGACCGCATGGGCCTCGCCCAGGAGACCCTCCACCATCGGTAAGTGGCCATCTAAGTCTGAGAATCCTGCCCCGTCCGCACATGGTTCCACCCGGGTCGTCCCTTGGGACGGGCTGGACGCTCCGGCCGAGTCAAAGCCTTACGAATGCCCTACGTTCTCGATGGGCCACCCTTCTGCGTTTGTGGACCTCGACAAGGCGCTCCGGTTCGCGGGGGAACTCGAGGACGAGGAGACGGCGCGCGAGATAGAGCTGCGGAAGTAGGCGTGAAACTTCTCGACGTCAACGTCCTCATCTACGCGGTGAACCGTGATGCGCCCCAACACAGCCGGGCTCGGGAGTGGCTCGAGCGGACCTTGTCAGGTGAGGAGACGGTGGCGTTGCCATGGATCGTCGTCCTCGGATTTCTGCGGGTCACGACCCATCCCCGGGTACTGACCCGCCCACTCTCGGCCGAGCAGGCGCTCGACGTGGTCGACGGCTGGCTTACCAGAAGCAACGTGGTCACGCTTCCGGCGGGGGACGAACATTGGGCGCTTCTTCGTCCGCTCCTGTCGGCCGCGGGAACGGCCGGCAACCTCACCACCGATACGCACCTCGCGGCTCTCGCCATCGAGGCCGGCTGCGAGCTGTGCTCGACCGACAGCGACTTTGGGCGATTCCCTAACCTGCGTTTGGTGAATCCGATCGCCGGCTGAGTCGCGGGCCGCTCGGATCGATCGCGTCGAGGTCTCAGCCCCCGAGCGCCGCGATCCGTTCGCGCGCGTGCCGCACGCGGGGTTAGAACTCGGCGTCCGCGTCAGCCCAGAGATCCGCGAAGCGGCGGTAGGCGTCGATCGCTTCAGCCTTGTCGCCTGCCTCGTCGGCGAGACGGCCCTGCTAGACCCCCAGGCCCCCCCACCGCGAGCTACCGTACCGACATGGCAAGCCACCGTACCGATTCGGAAAGCCCGCGATTGACCCTCCCTCCCCGTCGCCCCTAGCTTCGATTCCGGCCCCCCGCATGGAGCAGGAGGCCGTTTTTCATTCCCCCGAGCGCCAGGAAGAACCAGCGTGCCTATTTCGATCCCACCCGATCTCATGGTCTCGGTGTCGGGTTTCCGGGGTCGGGTCGGCGAGCCGCTCACGCCCGAGCTGGTCGCCGGCCTCGCGGCCGCGTTCGGCGCGTTCCTGCAGAAGGAAGGTCTGGGAACTGCCGTCTGCATCGGCCGGGACTCCCGCACCTCGGGCCCCATGTTCGTGCGCGCGGCCGTGTCCGGGCTCCAGTCCGTAGGAGCGCGCGTCATCGACGTCGGCATCGTCCCGACGCCCACCCTCTTGATGGCGACGAAGCATCACGGAGCCGCCGGCGGGATCGGCATCACCGCGTCGCACAATCCAGCGCCGTGGAACGCCCTCAAGCTCGTCACCGGCGAGGGGATCTTCCTCGACGCGGATCTCTCGGCGCGCTTCCAGACCTACGTGAAGACGATCGATCCGCCGCGCGCCCCGTGGGATGCGCTCGGAGAAGTGGTGGAGGACCCGGACGCGTGGACGCGTCATCTCGCCCGCATCCTCGCGCTCTCCGAGATCGACGTGCCTGGGCTGCGCAAGCGCGCCTTCCACGTCGCGCTCGATTGTGTGCACGGGGCCGGCGGCCTGGTGATGCCCGAGCTGCTGGAGCGCCTGGGGTGCAAGGTGAGCGCGATCGGTACCGAGCCCGATGGCCGCTTCCCGCGCGATCCCGAGCCCACGGCCGCGAACCTCGGGGATCTGGGTCGCCTCGTGAAGGAGAGCGGCGCGGACATCGGCCTGGCCGTGGACCCCGACGTGGACCGCCTCTCCCTCGTGAACGAGCTGGGCCAGCCCCTGGGCGAGGATTTCACGCTCGCGCTCGCGTCGGCGGTGGTGCTGCGCAGGACGCCGGGCTCGGTCGTGACCAACCTCTCCACCAGCCGGGTGGTCGAGGACGTCGCGGCCTCGTTCGGGAGCAGGGTGGTGCGCGCGCCGGTTGGTGAGGTCAATGTGGCGCGGCGCATGCAGGCCGAGGGGGTGGTGGTCGGAGGGGAGGGGAACGGGGGAGTGATCCATCCGGTGCTCCAGCACACCCGGGACGCGCCCGCCGCGGCCGCGCTCGTCCTCCAGCACCTG
>CAMCNM010000079.1 GCA_945876015.1 Gemmatimonas phototrophica | reverse complement strand
GAGCGCGCCCTGGCGCGGATCGAGGACCAGATCACGGTGATGGCGCCCCGCGCCCAGCGGGCAATCGAGCTGCGCGATCGCCTGGCGGCGATGGATCGCGAGGCTCGTGCGATCGCCGAGATCGGTCGCGGTCGTGCGGATCCCTTGCTGGTGCTTGCAGCCCTGAGCGAGCGGCTGCCCGGCGGAGCCGTCGTGCTGAACGCCAGGGGGACCGGGAACGATTGGCAGATCGACGGAACGGCGGCGGATGCCGCGGCGATCGTGCCGCAGCTCGATCGCGACCAGAGGTTTCAAGACGTGCGGTTTCTCTCGGCGAGCGCGCGCTTCAGCGACGCTGGCCGAACCTACGAGACCTTCTCCATCGCCTTCCGTGTTCGACCGACCGATTAGCGCGCTCGAGCGCCGTACGATCAGGCTCGGACTGTCCGTGAGCCTGATCGCTCTGACGATCGCGTACGGTGCCGTTCCCTTCCTCACGCGCTGGCAGGCGCGCGAGGAAGTCATCGCCTCGGAAGTCGAACACCTGGCCCGGCTGCGCGGTCTCGTGGCGAACGAGGCGCAGTTGAGCGACCTGGTACGTAGCCGAGCCGCGGCGGTGGAGTCGGGACAGCAGCGCCTGTTGACCGGTCGCACACCCGCACTGGCTGCTTCGACGCTCCAATCGCTCATTCAGCGCTTCGCCGACGAGAGCCGCGTGACGGTGTCGCGACTGGACGTTGCGGGGGCTCCGGATGCCCGCGAGGGGGCGTTCCCCATGATCCCGGCCACCGTCTCCGCCGTGGGAGACATCTATGGCATCACCGACATGCTGTCTCTTCTTCAGCACGGGTCGCTCCTGCTCGAGATCGACGAGCTGACCGTGCGTCCGAATCCGGCGCTGCGGGGAGGGCTGCTGCAGATGATGGTGACTCTGCGCGGCCCTTACCTGGGCGGCTGAGGTGACCATCGTGAACCCGGCACGCGTCGAGCTGAGCCTACGGGGGCTCACCGTGATCGGTATTCTCGTCGCCGCCGGAGCGCTCTCGTGGCGGCCCTCCGTTCCCGCTGGGGAGATCGTGCCGGCCGGGTTGGAATCCCCCGCGGTTGCCGAGCCCCTTCCCGCGATCGATCACGCTGCCGAACAGGCGATCGTCGCCGGAAACATCTTCTCGGCCTCCCGCGCGGCTGCGGCGAGGCGGTTCGACCCCCTTGCAACGGGCGGCGGAAGCGTCCCCGAGTCGGCACCGAACGGCGCCGACGAGGGCGTGCCGCGGCTGTACGGCACGGTCGTCGGTCCCCGCGGCGCGTCCGCGCTGATGCTCCTTGACGCGCGCGTGGCGGGGGCGCAACTCTATCGTGAGGGAGATCTGGGGGGTACATATCGAGTCAAGAAGATCGACGAGCAGTCGGTCATCCTGATCGGTCCGGAAGGACGAATCGTTCTGCGTCTCACTCATCCCCAGGGATCGACGCGTTGATGCGAATCAGGAGAATCGCCCTTCTGTGCGGCGCGCTGCTCGCGAGCGGGGTGTCCGCGCAGGCGCAGCCCAGCAACCTCAATTTCGTCAACGCCCCTCTCTCCGACGTGATCCGCACGCTCGCGACCTCGCTGGGTGTCAACGTCGTGCTCACCGACGTTCCCGACCGGCGCATCACGTTCGCGACTACCGTCCCGGTTCGGCCCGAGGAATTGGGCGGCGTGCTCGAGGCCATCCTGGAGGCGAACGGCCTGGTGCTGGTGCAGAAGGGACCGGTCGCCCAGGTGTTGCCCGTCGCCAGCGCACCCTCGACCGGCGCGATCCGGTTCGGCATGGACCCGGGGGATCCCCCGCCGCTCGGGCTCGTCACCCAGCTCGTGCCCCTGCAGTCGATCCGCGCCGACGAGGCCGCCTCGGCGCTCGCCCAGGTCGCCAGCGCGAACGCCCGCATCGAGCCCGTGGCGCGGTCGAACGCGCTCCTGGTCACCGACCTCGCTTCGAACGTCGCGCGTTACCTCGAGATGCTTCGGAGTCTGGACGAGAGGCCGCAGGGAGAAGCGGGCCTGCGTACTTACGTGGTGCCGCTCAAGTACGCCAACGCGGAGGATCTCGCGAGCACGCTGGGCCAGCTGTTCGGCGTGGTCGTGGGCGGCGCGCGCGCGGCGTCGCTCTCCGACCGGAGCCTCTCCAACAGCCTCGACTCCTTCCGCGCGCGCGAGGCGGAGGTGTTTCGGCTCCGTCAGGCACAGTCCCCGACCGTGACACCGTCCGACACCCTGGGCGGGGCCGGCCTCATCGGCAGCACGACGGTGGTGCCCGATCCGCCCACGAATGCGCTCCTGATCCGCACCGCGCCGCCCAACTTTCCGCTGCTCCGCGAGACGATCGAGGCGCTCGACACACGTCCTGCGCAGGTGTTGTTCGAGGTCACGGTCGCCGAGATCACGTTGGGACAGGCGCAGGATTTCGGCATCGACTGGTCGGTGATCGGGGGCAGCACCACGGCGCGTCTGGGCACGCCGGCGGCGGTCGACAGCGTGACGCCGGTGCAGGACTTCATCGTGCGGGTGGTGAGCCTGGACCGAGCCAACGTACGCGCGATGCTGCGCGCGCTGGCGTCGACCTCCGCCGTCCGCGTGCTCTCCACCCCCGAGATCCTGGCGATGAACAACCGCGAGGCGCGCATCGTCGTCGGCAGCCGGATCCCGTTCGTGGCCTCGACACGGCTGGGCGACTTCGCGGTCGATCGTTCGGTGCAGTACGAGGACGTGGGGACCACCCTCACCATCATCCCGACCATCAATCAGGACGACTACGTGAGCGTGCAGATCCTGCAGGAGGTGAACAGCCTGACCAGCCAAGTGATCTCCTCCGCGCTGGACGCTCCCGTGATCTCGACTCGCGAGGCGTCAACTCGAGCGGTCATCCGCGACGGCCAGACGATCGTGATTGGTGGACTGATTGGCGAATCGACCGATCGCATCGACAGTGGGATTCCGTTCCTGAAGGACATTCCGCTGCTGGGGAATCTGTTCAAGCGCTCGAGCGAGAAGCGAACGCGTACCGAGCTGGCGATCTTCGTCACGCCGTACATCGTGCGCTCCGACGCCGACGCGGACACCATTCGGGAGCGCGTCCGCGGTCGCATGGGCGACCAGCTGCCCGATTCGATCGGCCGATAGCACGATGAGCGCCAACCAGGGGCGGGACCTGCGCGAGGCGGCGAGCGGCCCGCTCGCCCTGCGGCTCTCACCGCGGTACCTCGACGAACACTGCGTGCTCCCGCTCGGCATCGACGCGGACGGCGCGCTCGCGACCGCGGTGGGCGGTGCGCTCGACCCCACCGTGTCCGACGAGCTCAGCCGCGTGTACGGCCGCCGCCTCCGCCTGGTCCCGATGCCAGCCGGCGAGATCCAGGGGGCGATCCTCTCGGCGCAGCGTGAGACGGCCGGGGGTGACGACGAGATGGCTCCCGATCTCCTCGTGAACGGGGAGGGGGGCGGCGCGACGGGAGACCTGCACGCGCTCGCCAACCAGGCGCCGGTGATCCAGATGGTGAACGTGATGCTGCGCGACGCGCTGCGCTCGGGGGCGAGCGACGTGCACGTGGAGTCGACCGGGTCGGGACTCCGGGTCCGGTTCCGACTCGACGGCGTGCTGCAGGAGATCTCCAGCCTCGCCCACCAGTACCGAGGGGCCGTCCTCAGTCGCATCAAGATCATGGCCGGGCTCGACATCGCCGAGCGGCGGCTGCCGCAGGACGGGCGTGCTCGCCTGCGCCTCGACGACCGGCAGATCGACCTGCGCGTGTCGACGCTGCCGGCTTTGCACGGCGAGAGTGTCGTGCTCCGCATCCTCGATCATGGCGCGATGGCGCGCGACCTCGCCGACCTCGGCATGCCCGGCGAGGTCGGCGAGCGCTTCGACCGTCTCGTTCGCCGCTCCAGCGGCATTCTGCTCGTGACCGGTCCCACTGGCGCCGGCAAGACCACGACGCTGTACGGCTGCCTCGCCCGCGTAAACCGACCGGGCGTGAAGATCGTGACGGTCGAGGATCCGGTCGAGTATCAGATCGACGGGGTCACGCAGATTCCGGCGAACCGGAAGGCCGGGCTCACGTTCGCGGGCGCGCTCCGTTCCATCCTCCGCCATGATCCTGACGTGATCATGGTCGGCGAGATGCGGGACAAGGAGACCGCCGAGATCGCGATTCAGGCCGCCCTCACCGGGCATCTGGTATTCGCCACGCTACACACCAATGACGCGCCCGGCGGCGTCACGCGTCTGATCAACATGGGGATCGAGCCCTACCTCGTGGCGGCGACCGTCCAGGGCATCCTTGCCCAGCGGCTGGTGAGGGTGGTGTGCAGGAGCTGCGGGGGATCTGGTTGTGACGCCTGCTCGCATACCGGCTTCGCGGGTCGCACCGGGATCTTCGAGCTCCTGGCGATGACCGACGAGCTGCGGGCGCTCGTGGTGGCGCGCGCACCCATCGCCGACCTCCGCGCTGCCGCCGTGCGGGGCGGGATGAAAGCCCTCCATGTGAATGGATTGGAGAAGGTGGAGGCCGGGATCACCACCCTCGACGAGGTCCTGCGCGTGACGAACGCGGGCACCGAGCTATGACGTCGAGCTACCGGTACCGTGCGTCCACCCCGGACGGCCAGGTGGTCGAGGGTTTCGTTCAAGCGGCGACCCCTCTCACCGCCCTCGAGGAGCTGCGGCGCCAGCGCCTCTACCCGGTCGATCTCGCCCCGGTATCCGGAGCTCGTGGGGCTCCTCGGCAGAGCGCCATGGGCCTGGCCCCGGCGCTGGCGCTCTTCACCAGAACCGTCGCCACCATGCTGGGGGCGGGCGTCGCGCTCGACCGCGCCATTGTTTTCGCGGCGAGCCAGGCGCGTCACCCGGATGTTGCCGACGCTGCCCTTCAGGTCCACCAATCCGTGCGCGAAGGCGCCAGCTTGGCCGGGGCAATGGCCCGGCACCCCGCGGTCTTCAGCCCACTGACAGTGGCGATGGTGGCGGGGGGCGAGGAGAGCGGGGCGCTGGACGAGTCCCTGGTGCGCCTCGCCCATCATCTGGACCAGCTGAACGAACTGAGGGGGGAGGTGCGGGCGGCCCTCCTCTATCCGGCGTTGATGGCGTTCGTCTCGGGAACGGGGATCACGGTCCTTCTCCTGTTCGTCGTGCCGCGCTTCGCCGCGATGATCGCGGACGAGGGTGGCGCGCTGCCGCTGTCGACTCGCCTGCTGGTCGGAGCGGGTGGGTTGGTGGCCGGTGGATGGTGGGCGCTTCTCCTCGGCGGAGCGCTGCTGATCGCGGCCGCGCGCTCGTGGCTGGCCCATCCCGGGAACCGGCAACGGTGGCATGCTTGGCGCCTCGCCTTGCCGTGGGTGGGTGAGCTCGAGTTGAAGCACGAGACCTCCGCCTTCGCGCGGGCGCTCGGCATGCTCCTCAAGAGCGGCCGGCCGTTGCTGCCCGCGCTGCGCGCTGCCCGCGCCACGGTGTCGAACGCGGAGCTGGGCGCGGGGTTGGACCGCGCCGCCGAAGCTGTCAGCCACGGAAAGCCGATCCACGTCGCTCTCTCCGGGACCCTGCCTCCCCTGGCGACCGAGCTGATCGCCGTCGGGGAGGGAAGCGGCCGGCTCGACGACATGTGCTCCCGGGTCGCCGACGCCTACGATGGGGAGGTGCGGCGTACGCTCCGGACCCTGGTGGGTGTCATCGAGCCCGCGATGATCCTGCTTTTTGCCCTCGTCATCGGATTCGTCGCGCTTGCGATGCTCCAGGCGATCTACGGCATCAACACGAGTCTCCTGTGATTACCCAGCGACGGTCCGGCTTCACCCTCATCGAGCTGATGGTCGTGATCCTGGTTCTCGCGCTCCTCGCCGGGCTGGTGGCGCCACAGATCTTTGGCCGCGTGTCCGAGGCCAGGATCGCGACCGCGCGCACCCAGATCGACCTCCTCGGCGTGGCGCTCGACAACTATCGGCTCGACAACGGCTTCTATCCTACCACGGAGCAGGGACTCGCGGCGTTGCGCGAGAAGCCGGTGCGCGATCCGGCCCCGGTGAGCTGGCGCGGTCCCTACCTCCGTAAGGATGTGCCGCTGGATCCCTGGAACCGCCGGTACCTCTACCGGAGTCCCACCACCGCCGGTGCATCGGGATTCGACCTCTCGTCACTCGGGCGTGACGGTGCACCCGGAGGGGAGGGAGAGGACGCGGACCTGAGTGGATCCTGAGGGGAAGTGACGAATAGGGCCCTCCGTTGGTCTTGCGGGGGCCCACCGATTGCTGCCACAATCGACTTATTGAGCCCGATTTAACCCAATTGGACTTGAAGACGTCAGAATATCTCTGCGAAGGCCAACGGAGGCGCCCGATGAGCGACCCACTCGAAGAAGCCGAACCCACCCGGCGCCATCTCCTTACCGTAGGGGCGGTCGTGGCGGCCGCCGCGCTGCTGGCGCCCGCGCGCGCCTCCGCCCAGGTCGTTGTGCGTCCCCACACCACACGGCCGTCGGCGCCGCCCGCAATCGGCGACGCCCTCCAGCGACTGGTTCGTCGTGTCACCAATGGCGCTACCGAGGAAGAAATGACGCGCGCGAAGTCGATGGGCTTCACGCGCTACCTCGAGTACCACCTGAACCCGACGACGATCGTAGACACCGCGGCGGAGACCTTCGTCACCACGAACTACCCCGCCCTGGTGATGGACGGGACCGGACTCTACCAGCAGGACCAGAACGCCCTCTACAACCAGCTCGGTGAGTCGACCCTCTACCGCGCCGCGTTCTCGAAACGACAGCTCTACGAGCGCATGGTCGAGTTCTGGACCGCCCACTTCAACATCTATTACCCAAAGGTCAATTACCTGAAGATGCTGGACGACCGCGATGTCGTCCGCAAGCACGCGCTCGGGAAGTTCCCCGACATGCTGCGGGCGAGCGCGCACAGTCCGGCCATGCTCGAGTACCTGGACAACACGCGCAGCCGCAACCGCAACATCAACCAGAACTATGCGCGCGAGCTTATGGAGCTGCACACTCTGGGCGTCGACGGCGGCTATACGCAAACCGACGTCGAGCAGGTGACGCTGTGTCTGACCGGCTGGACGATCGCGGGGCGCGGCGACTTCAATTTTGATCCCACCGGTCACGATTTCACGGCGAAGACCGTACTCGGGACGTCTATCCCTGCCTCGGGACAGGGTGCGGCGGGGGTTCAGGACGGCGAAAAGGTGCTCGACATCCTGCTCGCGCACCCGAGCACCGCGAAGTTCATCTCCACCAAGATGATTCGCTGGCTCCTCCAGTACGATCCGCCGACGGCGCTCGTCGCCAAGGTCGCGGCCACGTTCACGCGCACCGGCGGCGACATCCCGTCGATGGTTCGCGTCATCCTGACGCAAGCGAACCTGCTGGCCGCGCCCGCGAAGTACCGGCAGCCGTACCAGTTCGTAGTCGCGGCGCTGCGCGCGACCCAACCCACGGTGACTTCGGTTACTTCGGTCACTCCTAGTCAGCTCGCGATCATGGGTCAGATGCTCTTCCGCTGGGAGGATCCAGACGGCTATCCCGACAACGCGGACTGGTGGGCCGGGACCGTTCTCCAGCGCTGGAATTTCGCGACTTTTCTGACCGGGCTGACGACCGGGGCGCTCGTGGTTGACGTAACCCCGCTCATGCAGGTGAACACGCCAGCCGGAATCGCGGATGCGATCAACAAGCGCGCGTTCGCCGGCGAGATGCCGGCGTCTCTGAAGACCCGCCTTACGGCCTATCTGGCCGCGGCGCCGAACAACGGGACCCGGGTTCGCGAAGCCTTCGCGCTCGTCCTGGGCTCGTCCAGCTTCCAGTGGTTCTGAGGCAGCGATCATGAGTGACATCGACCACGACGACTGCGCCGGCTGCCGCGAGTATACCGAGCTGTCCCGCCGCCAGTTCGTCACCGGCACGGCGGCAGCAGCCGCGGCCACCGCGTTCTTCCCGATCTTTCCCGACTGGCTGCCGCAGGTCACGCTCGCCGGCGCGGCCGACAGCTCGCGGGACGTGATCGTCTCGGTCTTCCTGCGGGGCGGTGCGGACGGCCTCTCGCTGTGTGTGCCGTTCTTCGACGCGGACTACTACGCGGGGCGCGCGACGATCGCCGTTCCGCGCCCTGACAGCAGGGCCGCCACCAAGGGGATCGCGCTCGACAACAAGTTCGCGTTCCCTCAGGCGATGAGCGGTCTGGTGCCGGCGTTCCAGGCCGGGAACCTGCTCGTGGTCCACG
>CAMCNM010000078.1 GCA_945876015.1 Gemmatimonas phototrophica | reverse complement strand
CGTGCTATGAGGCCCCAGGAGTCATGAGTCAGTCCATGCCCGTCGCTGGCCGCCCCGATGCAAAGCTCGAGCGCCTGATGATCGACAGCATCCGCGTCCTGTCGATGGACGCGGTGCAGAAAGCGGTGTCCGGCCACCCCGGCACGCCGATGGCGCTGGCTCCCCTCGGCTACACGCTCTGGACGCGCCACCTCCGGCACAATCCGGCGAACCCGCACTGGATGGATCGTGATCGATTCGTCCTGTCGGTCGGGCACGCCTCGATGCTCATCTATTCTCTCCTCCATCTGACCGGCTACGACCTGCCGATCGA
This sequence comes from Gemmatimonas phototrophica, assembly GCA_945876015.1. GTDB lineage: Bacteria > Gemmatimonadota > Gemmatimonadetes > Longimicrobiales > Gaopeijiaceae > UBA2988. Next base: position 8,032 of record CAMCNM010000078.1, on the reverse strand, counting down.
GGAGCTGATCAAGTTCCGTCAGTGGGGATCGCTCACGCCCGGCCACCCCGAGGTCCACCACGTGCCCGGGGTCGAGTGCACGACCGGCCCGCTCGGGCAGGGTGTGGCGAACTCGGTCGGAATGGCGATGGCGGAGCGCTGGCTGGGCCACCGCTTCAACCACCCTGGGCACACGGTGGTCGATCACCGCACCTGGGTGTTCTGCTCGGACGGCGACCTGATGGAGGGCGTGAGCCACGAAGCCGCGGAGCTGGCCGGGCACCACCGCCTGGGCAAGCTCACCTGGATCTTCGACGACAACCGGATCACGATCGAGGGCTCGACCGACCTGTCCACGTCCACCGATCAGGCGAAGCGCTTCGAGGGCTACGGCTGGCGCGTGCTCAAGGTCGAGGACGGCAACGACGTGGCCGCGATCGACGCGGCCCTCGCGGACGCGGCCGCTCAGTCCGACCGGCCCACGCTCGTCATCCTGCGCACCGTGATCGGCTGGGGCAGCCCCGGAAAGGCCGGCCACCACTCCGCGCACGGTGCCGCACTGGGCGAGAAGGAAGTGCTCGCGACCAAGCAGGCGCTCGGCTACCCCTCGATGGAGCCGTTCCACCTGGATGCGGGCGCGACGAAGGCCTGGCGCGGCGCGCGCGACCGCGGCCAGCAGCTCGAGGCGGACTGGAAGAAGGGTTTCGAGGCGTACCGCGCGGCCCACCCGGCCGAAGCTGCCGAGCTCGAGCGCATCGCCGCGGGGCGTCTCCCCGACGGCTGGGAGACGGCGCTCCCCGATCTGCGCGGCAAGGCGGACGCGACGCGCAATTCCTCGGGCAAGGTGATCGAAGCGGTCGCGGCGCGCGTGCCGGAGCTGATCGGCGGCTCCGCCGACCTCGGCTCTTCCACCAAGACCGACATCACGAGCGCGGGCAGCTTTCTCCCGGCGACCCCGCAGGGACGCACGCTGCACTTCGGCGTGCGCGAGCACGCGATGGGCTCGATCATGAACGGGATGGCGCTCCACGGCGGTCTCAGGCCGTACGGCGGCACCTTCCTGATCTTCTCGGACTACATGCGCCCCGCGATTCGCCTCGCCGGCCTCTCGGGGCTACCGGTCACGTTCGTCTTCACGCACGACAGCATCGGGCTTGGCGAGGACGGACCGACGCACCAGCCCATCGAGCACATGATGTCGCTGCGCGCGATCCCGAACGTGATGGACCTGCGCCCGGCCGACCCGGCCGAGACGGTGGAGGCGTGGCGTGCGGCGCTCACGCGCTCCGACGGCCCCGCGTTCCTGGCGCTCACCCGTCAGAACCTCCCCGACCTGCGCGTTGACGGAGCGTCACCCGCGTCCGGGCTGCGGCGGGGCGGCTACGTCCTCATGGAGGCGTCGAGCGGGTCGCCGGACGCGATCCTGCTCGCCACCGGATCGGAGGTGCATCTTGCGATGCAGGCACGAGCGGTGCTGGAGGCCGAGGGGATCGGCACGCGCGTGGTGAGTCTTCCGAGCTGGCATCTCTTCGCCCGCCAGGACGAGAGCTACCGGAGACAGATCCTCCCCCCCGAGGTAACCGTGCGCGTGGCGGTCGAGGCGGGCATCACGCTGGGCTGGGAACGCTGGGTCGGCACCGAGGGAAGAACGGTGGGAATCGATCATTTCGGTGCCTCCGCGCCGTATGAGGTGCTGTACGAGAAGTTCGGGGTCACCGCGGAGCGGGTCGCCGCCGTGGCCAGAGAGCTTGCTGCAGCCGGGAGCCCCGCAGCCCCCCTGAGGTCCCAATGAGCGGGATGGGCGGTAGCTATCCGGGTGGACCTCGGCGCGCAGCCGGAGACGCGGAACAGGTGGGTGAGCAGCGCAGACCCGGCGCACCGCGCGTGGAGCCCGCCGAGAACATCGAAGCGCGCATCGCGGAGGCGCAGCAGGACAGGGGCCGTTCGCGGCGCAACAAGCGCCTGCTCTCCGGCCTGCTGGTGGCGATGGCCCTGGCGGGTAGAATCGGCGTCTTCCTCGGCTACCGGTCGCACCGCACCTCCGAGCAGATCACCGACGCGCGCGACGCCGACACGCAGACGGACATGCCCGTCTTCGATCCGTCCTTCCAGACCAATCGCATTCTCGACGAGCTGTAAAAGATGGAGATCAAACAACGCCAGTTGGGCCCACCATGACCACAGTATCCAAGAAGCTCGGATGGAAGCAGGTGATCGCCACTGCACCCGGGAGCGCGCTGGTGCTGATCGTGGACGACAACGCCGAGGTGCGGAAGAGCCTCGAGCGCCTGGTGAAGGCGCTGGGCTACGAGGTGAAGGCGGCCGCGTCGGCCGAGGCCGCGGACCACTGGCTGGGCGCCGAGCGCTTCGACGTGATGATGCTCGATATCGAGCTGCCCAAGATGAAGGGCCTTGAGTTCCTGTCGGGGGCCTTGAATCGCGATCCGGAGCTGGCCGTGGTGATGCTGACCGGAGTAGACGATCCGAAGGTGGCGATCGAGTGCATCGAGCAGGGAGCGAGGACCTACCTGGTGAAGCCGGTGGAAGCCGAGTTCTGGCAGATGGCGCTGCGGGACGCTTTGGCGGTGCGGAAGCTTCTCGTTGAGCGGAACAGCGGAACCGTCTCGTAGCCGGGGCCGGGCGGGCCGCTCCCCCAGTTCCACTCACGCGGCCAGATCTCTCGCTCCCAGCGGCAGGGGCGGGACTCTCCTGATTCTCACTCTTCGGTCCTTTCTCTCCACGATCTGGTCACTCGTGCAGGTGACCGTTTGGCATCGCGCGCGTTCGGCCCACACGCGCCACGTGCGACCGTGTCCTTCACCTCCGCTGAACAGCCAGTCGGCGGCGTGTGCCATTTCGTGCACGAGCGTGTCGAGTCTTTCGCGTCCGTTTCCTCGCAGCATGAGATCGACGTTGAGCGCGATCTCGAGCACGATGCGGCGGCCGTCGCAGAGTCCGGGGGCCATCTGTCCGAGTCGGCTCCGGAACCGGTTGGAGAGCCGCAGCGGCAGCGTCCGCGGCAATCTGCCGGCGAAACGGCGTTCGTTCAGGTAGAGGTAGAGGCGACGCAGATATCGATTCTGCTCGGCGGTCGCGCAGCACGGTCCGGGATAGCTCGGCATCGCGCGACGACGACGACGCGTGCTCCGATGCGCTTCTCGCGCGGCGCGCAGCGCAGGTCCGAGAACGGGCCAATCACGCACGCAGAGCGCGGCCTCGCGATACGCCACAGTGTCCTTCCTCGCGTCGCGCACGATGACCGCGAACGCGTCGAGGATGGACGATGGAGCGTGTCGGTAGCCGACATAGAGATTGAGCACGGTACCGCCACCGCACAATGACCAGATCGTGGCGCGATTACGCCGAAAAGAGACCTTCACGAGACGTCGCGCGCCCCGCTTCTGGAGGGCCTCCAAGAAGGCCCCCGCACTCCTCTCCGCCATCTCTTCTCGTGCTTTGTTTTCAGTGTCCATGGATCACGTAGTGCGTGCCCCGTTCGGGGCTCCCGAGCCCCTCGGGGGAAGAATCAACTCGCGGACCACAGGCACCGCTCGAAGGTTCGCAAAGAGTCGTTCGCGGAAACATCCGTATTCGATTTCGAGGCAATGTTTCATTCCGGATTTTCAACTCCACGGCTCGCCGAGCGGCCCGATGGAGGCACTAGATCTAGGGACCCCCCACCCGATCCCGAAAATAAAATATTGCATTCCTTCGCTTGGTACTTCTAATTAGATCGCGTAACCAGCAGTACAACACCATCCAGGAGGCGATTGTGGCTGCCAAGAAAGCAAAGAAGGCGAAGAAGGCTGCTCCCGCGAAGAAGCGAAAGGCTGCGAAGAAGAAGAAGTAGTAGCCCGAGTCTTCGGCCGGCTCCATGTCGAGTCGAGCCGAGTTGAAGCGCGGGGCCGGCGGGAAGTTTCCGCCGGCCCTTTGCGTTTCTAACCTGTGAGCACGGCCTCCCAGAGCGCGATCTTGTCGTCCCAGGCGAAGCGCTCGACCGCCCGCCGCCGCGCCGCTTCGGACATCGCGGAGAGCGCTCCGCGATCCGCGAGCAGGCCCGCCACCGCACCCGCCACGTCCTCCTCGGTGGAATGCACGATCAGCCCGGGGGCCCGCTCGTCCCCGTCCCGCTCCAGCGCGTCGGCGGCCCCGCTCACCGGGGTGGACAACACCGGCACACCCGCCGCCATCGCCTCCAGCATCGCGTTGCTCATCCCCTCCACCCGGGACGTCACCACGAACAGGTCGAGCGCGGACAGAACGTCCCCCACGGCCCCGCGATGACCCAGGAACGACACGCGATCGGTGATGCCCAGCTCGGCCGCCAGGCGCGCGAGCGGCTCCTGCTCCGGCCCCGAGCCAGCGATCACGCAGCGCACACCGTCCAGGCGAGCGGTGACACGCACGAGCAGGTCGAGACGCTTCTGCGACACCAGGCGCGCCACGGCGCCGATGACGGGGGCGCCTTCCGGGATGCCGAGCTCGCGACGGAGCGCGCCCGGCGGCAGCGTCGTGGTCGCCGGCTCGACGCCGTTGTGGATCACCACCACCCGATCCGGATCGAGACCCGGCTGGCTCGCGATCACCGCCCCACGCAGCTCGCGCGCGTTCACCACCACGCGGTCGATCCAACGCTTGAAGGCGATCCGGTAGAACGCGCTCCGCCCCGGGAGGTCGGTCGAGAGGCCGATGCGCGCGACGATCCGCGGCACGCGGGCCATGCGTCCCCCCAGGCCGCCCAGCCACGTCTTCTTGAAGGTGCCCAGCAGCAGCGCGTCGGGCCGGTGGTGCCGCAGCCGCGCGGCGAAGCGAGCGGCGTGGTGGAGGGAGGCGTGGCCGCCTAGGTGCGCGACCTCGACCGGCACGTCGAACGCGCGGGCCTGCTCGGCGATGCGCTCGTCGCTGCAGAGGAACACCACGCGGTGGCCGCGGCCCTGTAGCCGGGAGAGCAGGCGGACCAGGTAGCGCTCGGCGCCTCCGAAGATGCGGGCGCCGTTGTGGGCGACCAGCGTACGCGGCGTCAACCGCGTCCGCCCGAAGCCACCTTCGGAGCCAGGGCCATGGCGGGGGTGGCCCGCACCTGGTAGAACCGCGGGATGCCCGGCCCCGTATCGGTCACGCTGAACGAAACCCGCTCGGCCTCGGACGTGACGTCCACGATCACGCTTCCCCCCTCCGGAGTGAACTTGAGCGCGTTCCCGATCAGGTTGTCCAGCACCTGGGTCACCCGCTCTCCATCCGCGCCCACCTACAATGGCTCCTCGGAGGAATGTAGGACCAGCAGCCATCCGCGGGCGGGCTACTCGGTGAAGGCCTCCGCCTGCTCGCGGAGCACCCGTAGGGCGAGCTGGATCGTGCGCAGGTGCGTGCGGAAGTGGAGCGCCACCATGCGGAGCGTGAAACGGCCGTCGAGCATCGTGGAGCTCAGGAACACACGGCCGTCGTGGCGCGTGCCATCAACGATCGCCTGGTTCATGCGGTCCACCTCCTCGGTCGTCGCGCCCGGCGGCTCCCAGCGGTAGGTGACTACGGTGAGGTCCGGTGGCGGGCCCACTTCGAAGCCGAGCTTCTGCACTTCCTCGTAGAAGTACCGCGCCAGCAGAAGCTTTTCCTCGAGCGCCGCACGGAACGGCCTGGTCCCCACCAGGATCAGCGGGAGCCACATGCGGAGCGCGCGGAAGTGCTTGGTCAGCTCGGGCGACACGTCGGACGGGGAGATGTCGCCGGCTTCGCACAGCGCGTCCTGCATGTAGCTGCCCGAATAGTGCTGGCTGGCGATGAGAGGCGCGGCGTCGCGCACCACCACCATTCCGGCACCGTACGGCAGGAACAGGCTCTTGTGCGGATCCAGCACGGCCGAATCGGAGCGCTCGATGCCCTTGAGCTTGGCCTTCCCCTCCTCGGTGAGCAGGAAGAAGCCGCCGTACGCCGCGTCCACGTGGAACCAGCAGCGCTCGCGCTGGGCGATCGTCGCGATCTCGTCGAGCGGGTCGATCGCGCCCGTGTCGGTGGTGCCTCCGGCCGCGATGATCAGCCAGGGGCGCAGTCCCTGGGTCCGATCCGCCGCGATCATCTCCGCGAGGGCGTCGGTCCGCATCCGGTAATGCCCGTCGATCGGGACGTGGCGCACTTGCACTTCGGCCAGGCCCGCGATGCGCAGCGCCTTGTCGATGCTGTGGTGCGCCTGGCTGGTCAGATAGACGACGGTGGTCGCGAACTCGGCGCCCTTGAGGCCGTGGGCGTCGCGCGCGGTCGTGATCGCCACCAGGTTCGCGATGCTCCCCCCCGACGAGATGTGACCGCTCGCGGACGCCGGGTATCCGACCAGGTCGGCCGCCCACCGCACCAGCATGTTCTCCATGCGGACCGCGCCCGGGCCGGCGAAGAAGAGACCGGAGTACTTGTTCGTGACGGCCGCCATGAAGTCGCCGAGCGCGGAATGGTAGAGCCCTCCCCCCGGGATGTACGCGAGGTATCCTCCCGAGGCGGGCTGGCCGCCCGGAAGGAAGACGTCGTTCTCCAGGAGCTCGATCGCGGTCTCGAGCGGAATCCCTTCCTCCGAGATCGGATGGGAGAGCAGCCGCTCACCCTTGTTCTCGCTCTCCTCGAACGCCTTGGCAGTGTCGATCTTGCGCAGGAATCGCTCGGAGGCGGCGACCACCTCGCCCCGCAGCCGCTTCCGGCGGCTGGCGCCCGGGTCGAGGGGGCGTTGGGCGCGCTCGAGCGCTCGGAGGCGCGCCATCAGCTCAGAGTCGGCCTTCGGCTGCAGCCGCTCGCTTCTCTCGCGTCGCTTCACGCTCTTGTCCAAGCTGGTCTTCGCCATTGCTAGTCCGGTGATCCTCGGGACCGCGGCGCGGCCCGGTGGATGGATGATACCCCCGGGGTCAGGCAGCCGTCCCGGGCCTCGGCCAAATTGCCCAAGCCTGGATCTGCCAATACCATGCCCGCCAATGAGACATATCGTTCTGAGCACCCGTCACGCGGCTCTAACCCTCCTCGTCTCGGCCGGAGCGGCCTGCGCTCAGACGTCCCCGGGGGCGCTGGCCGTCCCCGCCACCCCGACGCTCGAGGAGCAGATCTCGGGCACGGCCAAGCTGCTCCAGGCCATCTCGGTGGTGGACTCGAGCGTCGTGTGGGCGAGCGGACACGGCGCCACGTGGACGCGCACCACGGACGGAGGACGCACCTGGACCGCTGGGGTGGTGCCTGGGGACACCCTGCTCGAGTTCCGCGACGTGCACGCGCGGGACGCGCGCGAGGCGTGGCTGCTCGCGGCCGGTCCGGGCGACCGCTCGCGCATCTACCACACGACGACGGGCGGCTCGATCTGGCAGCTCCGGTGGACCAACGACGAGCCGGCGGGCTTCTACGATTGCATGGACTTCTGGGACGAGCGGCGGGGCGTCGTGTTCGGGGATGCGGTCGAGGGATCGCTCCGCGTGCTCCTCACCGACGACGGCGGCCGCACCTGGCGTCGCCTTTCGAACGAGGCGCTCCCTGCTGCGCTACCTGGTGAGGGCGGGTTCGCCGCGAGCGGCACCTGCCTGATCACCGGACCCGACGGCCGCGCCTGGATCGCGACCGGCAACAGCACGCGCTCGCGCGTGATCCAGACCTCGGACTACGGGCAAAGCTGGACGGCGACCGAGAGCCCAGTCCCGGCTGCCGAGGGGGCGGGCCTCACCTCGATCTCGATGGTGGACGCACGCGTGGGCACCGCGTTCGGGGGCAACCTCGGCGTGAACGACGCGCGCGCGGACCAGGTGGCTCACACAACCGACGGCGGCCGCACGTGGACCCTGCTCCCACGGCTCTCGCTGCTCGGACCGGTGTTCGGCGGTGCCCACGTGCCCGGGACCGATGGCCGCGCGCTCGTGGCGGTCGGGCCGGGCGGGCTCGACGTATCGAGCGACAGCGGGGCCTCCTGGACGACGCTGGACACGCGCCAATGGTGGGGCATCGGCTCCGGAGGCCCGGGAGCCACGTGGGTCGCGGGGCCCAACGGCCGGATCGCACGCATCCGCATCAGGTAGTTCAAGCGGCCGAAATGAGA
>CAMCNM010000077.1 GCA_945876015.1 Gemmatimonas phototrophica | reverse complement strand
GGTAGGTCGCCCTCAACGCCCCGTTGAAGTAGCGCCCGGCCAGCACGTCGGTGTCGGTGCGGCGGAACACGACCGAGAGGACCTTGGCGCCGCGCGTGCCCGCGAGCGGAAGGAGATTCCGCTCGTTCTTGAGCAGGACGAGGCTCTTCTCGGCGATCTCCGTCGCCACCGCGACGTGATCGGGGATCCCCACCATGCGGTGCACTTCGCTCGGCCTCACCTCGCGGTTCGTGTCGAGGTGCAGCGACTCCTTCACCCTGAGGATCCGGAGCACCGACGCGTCGATGCGCGCCCTCGTGATCCGGCCGCCCTCGACCGCCCCGACGATCGCGTCGATCGCGGTCGGGATGCTCGGCGGCATCAGGATCACGTCCGCGCCCGCGAGAACGGCCAGCACGGGCGCCTCGGTGCGGCCGAAGCCCCGGTCGATCGCGGCCATGTCCATCGCGTCGGTGAAGACCAGCCCCTGGAATCCCATCTCGTCGCGGAGCACGCCCGTCATCACCGCCGGAGCGAGCGTCGCGGGATTGGTGCCGCCCGCCAGCGCGGGGACGCTGATGTGCGCGGTCATGATCCCGCCGATGCCGGCCTGGATGGCGGCGCGGAACGGAACCAGCTCGACGCTGTCGAGGCGCGCGCGTGTGGCCGAGATGAGCGGCAGCGCCTGATGCGAGTCCACTCCGGTGTCGCCGTGACCGGGGAAGTGCTTCCCGGTGGCGATCGCTCCGTTCTCTCCGATCCCACGCACGTACGCCGCGCCCATGCGCGCGACCTGCACCGGATCCTCGCCGAACGAGCGGACGTTGATGATCGGGTTGTCCGGATTGCTGTTCACGTCGAGCACGGGCGCGAACGGGACGTGGATCCCGACCGCGCGCGCTTCCTGCGCGGTGATGCGCCCCATCTGATACGCGAGCTCGGGATCGCCCGTGGCGCCCACCGCCATCTCGGACGGGAACTCCGTGGCGCCGCCTAGGTCGATGTTGGTGGGAACGTGGACCGCGCCGCGCAGTCGGAAGCCCGCGCCCGCCTCGAGGTCGGCGGCGATCAACAACGGGATCCTGGACTGCTCCTGCATGTCGTTCAGCTTCACCGCGACGTCGATCGGCGTGCCGGCCGAGACGATGAACCCTCCGACCCCCTGATTCTCGATCAGCTCGTGCAGGCGAGCCTCTCCGACGCTGCCCGCGGGCGAGAAGTCGCCAAGCATCCAGGGCATCATCATCTGCCCCACCTTTTCCCGCAGCGTCATGGCGGCGAGTGTGCGCTCGGACCACGGCAGTCCAGGGGCGATCGCGGGCCGGGCGGGATCCGCGGGCAACGCGACGATCTGGGGCGGGAGCGGCTCGACCGGTGCGTCGGCGACGACCGGAGGCGCGGGCGTCTCCGCGGGCGCGGACTGGAAGATGCAGCCGCTGATCAAGGAGAGGGACAGGCAGAGCACCACGGCTGCGGCGGATTTCGCGACTTTCCGGCGGCGCGAGATCCCCCGATCTTCAGAGGTGGACATGCACCGAAGATTCTGGGCAGGACCCGTCGCCGTGGCGATTTCTGGCATTCTGCTGACCTGTGGTGGGTCCGACAGCGAAGCGCTCGGCTCGAGGGCTGATACCCCGCAGCCGGAACCGAGTGGCCCGGTCGCGGCCGGCATCGCGGTCGGCATCGACGTGCTGCTGCGGGACTCGCTCCAGCTGGTGCGCGGGAAACGCGTCGGGCTGGTGACGAACCAGACCGGACTGGGCATCGGACGCACCGCCGCAGGCGCGGACTCGCTGATGCGGACGGTCGATCTCCTGCACGACCATCACGACTTCGATCTGGTCGCGCTCTACAGCCCCGAGCACGGACTCTCCGGTGTGGTGAACGCCGGCGAGCGGATCGCGACCGCGCGGGACGAGCGCACCGGGCTGCCCATCTACTCCATGTACGGCGAGACGAAGGAGCCGCTGCCCGGGATGCTCGAGGGCGTGGACGTGCTGCTCTTCGACATCCAGGACGTAGGGGCGCGTTACTACACGTACGTCTGGACGATGGCGCTGTCGATGCGCGCCGCGGGCGCCGCCGGCATCCCGTTCGTCGTGCTCGACCGGCCCAACCCGATCGGCGGCGCGCTCGTGCAGGGCAACGTGCTCGACACCGCGTACGCGTCGTTCATCGGGCTCTACCCGGTGCCGATGCGCCACGGCATGACGGTCGGCGAGGTCGCGCGAATGGTGCGCGGCGAGTGGAGCGTCGAGGCCGACCTCCACGTCGTACCGATGGACGGCTGGCGGCGCGATATGTGGTACGACGCCACCGGGCTCGTATGGACCCCGCCCTCGCCCAACATGCCGTCGGTTGAAAGCTCGACGCACTATCCCGGGACCTGCCTGTTCGAGGGCACCAACCTGTCGGTCGGCCGCGGCACCGAGCGGCCGTTCCAGTGGATCGGAGCTCCCTGGCTCGACGGAGCCGAGCTCGCGGAGCGGCTGAACGCGTATGCGCTCCCGGGGGTTCGCTTCGAGTCGGCAACCTTCACCCCGAACAAGCCCGGGGACGTGAAGTGGCCGAGCACCGAAGTGCACGGCGTGCGGTTCGTGATGACCGACGCGTCCGTCTACGATCCGATCACGGCCGCGGTCGCCGCGCTGGTCGAGGCGAAGCGCATGGCCGGAGCCAACTGGAAGTGGATCGTCCCGCATATCGACCAGCTGGCCGGCACCGACCGGCTGCGCAGGATGATCGACGAGGGGCGGACTGTCGCGGAGATCGCAGCGACGTGGGAGGAGCCGCTCGCGGCGTTCGCTCAGAAGCGCGAGAGCTACCTGCTCTACCGGTAGAGCTATCGCCCACGCTGCTGGCCGCTCGCTCGAAAGTCGTACCGCCCCGGCGCCAGAATATTTCCGGGATCGAGAAGGGCCTTGCGGCCGTCGATCACGGAGTCGTACACGTCGGCCGGAGGCAGCAGATCCATGGACTGGAGGCCGAGCCGATAGGGAATGAAGCCGAGGCCGACAAAGCTCGAGAGGAGCTCGTCATGGCACGCAAGTGCCCGCGCGTCATCCCCTTCCTCGTCCCGGTCATAAACGATCGCGACGAACATCTTGAGGCTCCGCGGGGACCGGATCATCAGGCCGATATGCGGCTCGAAGCCGTGCCGAGGAAGGGCCTCCTCCGCCAGCCGGATCGCCTCGACGGCACCGGATCCGTCGAACGGAGCCTCCGGGCACATCCAGACGATCCCGCACCGATCCCGATCGGGATCCACCGTGCCTGGCGACTTCTCGTGGCGCTTCCGCCAGTAGACGCTCCGGAGGTTCTCCTCGGTGGGGGCACCCAGGAAGGGCGTCCGCGCCGCTTCTTCCAAACGGTCGGTGAAGTCTGTGAACTCGCTGGCGTAACCCTTTCCGGCCAACACGGACGCCACGTGCGCCTGCGCCGCCTTTCCCATCTCCTCGGTCGCGCTGTAGAGGGCTCCGCACGCGAACCACGGCTCCCCCTTGCCGAGCTCCTTCAGTGACAGCGGGGCCCGGCCGTCCATCACGCCCCACGGGTACCGCCCCTTGCGAGCGAGCGTGGTTCAGGGCTTCAGAGGGGGGCCCGGCTGTGCACTCCGGGTTCGGACGCGATGCGCCATCGCGGATGGTACTCCATAACACCGTGAAACGAAGCCGGCGTCGCCGCCCAAGCATCAGGGCCGCGACGCCGGTTCTTCCTTCGGTCGATCGGCTCTTCGTTACTGCGGGAGCTTGTACGGCTGACCCACCAGCCTGGACGGATCCCCCGCGGGGTCCGGCATGAACTTGTTCAGCCAGGGGCCGTCGTAGCCTGTGACGTAGGCGTTGCCCTGAGGATCCACCGACAGCTGGTGCGGGCGCGCCAGACCTCCGTCGAACCCTCCGGTCGTCTTGCCGTACCCGCCGAAGTAGGTCAGGAGCTGCCCGTTGGTGTTGTACTTGAGGATGCGGTTTCCGCCCGCCGAGACCACCCACACGCCCTCGCTCGCATCGACGTAGACACCGACCGGGTCGATGACGTTTGGCCACTCCTCGATGAACTGACCGTCGGCCGAAAACACCTCGATGCGGCTGTTGTTACGGTCCGCCGTATAGATCCTGCCCTCCGGACCCACCGCGACGCCGTGCACGAGGTCGAACTGGCCGGGTCCGCTGCCCACCGAGCCGAACTCCGACACGAGCTCACCCGCCGCGTTGTAGCGGATGATGCGGCCGTTCTGGTAGCCGTCGGCCACCAGGAAGTCGCCGTTGGGCAGGAACGTCATCGTCGATGCCTGACCGTAATCGAACGGTCCGGGATTCGGGTTGTCGCGCGCGACCGGGCCACCCTTGCCCTGCGTCGGATTCGGGTCACGGAGACGCATCACGAGCTGCTTGCCGTCGTTCGTGAACTTGAGGATCTGCTCGTGGACGTCCTTCAGGCTGTTCTGCGAGTTCGACCCCCGGTCCACGACCCAGATGTGGCGCTCCGGATCGTACGGGCTGATGTAGAGCTGGTGGGGGAAGCCGATCATCGTGTCCCACTGGGTCCAGCGGTCCACGATCTCGCCGTCCTTGTTGGCGATCACGATCCAGTTCGAGCTGTTCGGCCTCTCCGCGCCGGTCTCGACGTCGATGTCCCCCCGGATCCCGATGAGGACCCGATCCTCGCTGTCCGCCACCACCCCGGAAACCTGGGCATAGCCGAAGCCCTGGGCGCTGTCCGGATGGGGCTTCCACCAGCTCAGCGGAGCCCCGCTGTACGCTCCGTTCATGTCCGTTCCGCCCTTCACGATCGGGTCGGCCGGGACGTCCGCCGCACTGTCCGCCGGCGCGCAGCCGGGGAGCAGGGCGAGGCCACCCAGAAGGAGGGTCAGTCCCACGCGATCCATGCTCATGATGCTCTCTCTCCGTTGAGGCTTTCCGCAGAATCTACCAGAGAATCGGGCCTGCTCGCCCGCGAAGGGCGCCGGCCGATGGGGGCACGAAGGGGGGGGCTCGGAAGGGGGAGAAAATATGGCCTGGCGGCGGTCGCGGCGAGCCCCGGGTCCCGTTAGAATCCAGAGGCGCCTCCCCCCACCTCCCGCCCCGGACGACCATGACCGAGCCGAGAAAGCTCCCGAGAACCCTCGCGGAAGCGGAGAAGCTGCCCATGACGCCCCGCGGTGGGGTGATCGGTTCCGAGGTCACGGTAGGGACCGCCGGACTGATGCCCGAGACCCTCATGCTGGTCGCGTTCGCCAACCTCCAGTCCTACGAGCTGCTCGGCCGGATCACGACCGACAAGGAGGGGGCTTTCACCACCACCGTGAAGGTGCCGATCTGGGCGCAGGTCAACGGGGCGCACTACATCTTCGTCAGCCTGTTCGACGAGCGGCCCATCGCGATGACGGCGCCGTTCCACGTGGCCTCCGCGGACGGGACCACCCAGCTCACCGGCTTCATCGGCGAGAACGTCGGGGACTGCGTGCCGATGAAGAAGGGCGAAGTGACGTATCACCTCGTCGGGATCGCCGGGAAGCATCGCGTGGACACGCTCGTCTCCGTGACGGGAACGCTCGTCGAAGGCGATCCCTGCGGCCAGCAAAACCTCACCATCGAGGTCACGGACAGCCACCCGTTCTAGCGGGGGCTATCTCCCGGCCGCGGCGGGGACGCGCGCTCGACGCCTTCCAGATAGGCGTCCTGCAGTTGCGTCGCGACCGGGCCCACCTTCCCGTCGCCCACCGGACGCCCGTCGATCTTCACGGTCGGGCGCACCTCTGTCGTGGTCCCGGTGAAGAACGCTTCGGAGGCCCGCGCCAGCTCCTCGACCTGGATCGGCCGCTCCTCCACCTTGAGACCGCTCTCCCAGCACAGCTCGAGCACGTACTCGCGCGTGATCCCGTGCAGGATGTGGTTCGTCGCGGGATGCGTGACGACCGCGCCGTCGATCACGGCGAAGAAGTTGTTGAGCGCGCCCTCGAGCGCCACGCCGTCCCGCACGAGGAGCGCGTCGTTCGTCCCGTCCTCGACCGCGGCCTGCAACGCGAGGCAGTTGGGCAGCAGCCCGATCGTCTTGATGTCCGCGCGAGCCCATCGGCGGTCGGGCACCGTGGTGGCGGAGTAGCCCTTCTCCCACACCGCGCGCGCCGGCCGCTTGAACGCCTTCGCGAACGCGTAGACGGTGGGGCGCACCGGCGTGGTCGGGAACGCGTGCGCGCGCGGCGCTACCCCGCGCGTCACCTGCACGTATACGATCGAGACCTCTTCGCCCTCGAGACCGTTCGCCGCGATCAGGCGCTGATGGACGTCGACCAGCGGCGCGGGGTCGTAATCGATGCGCAGCTCCGACAGCCCGCGCCGCATGCGGTCGAGATGCCGCTCGATGCGGAATGGCGCGCCGCGGTAGGCGGGGGTGACCTCGTAGATGCCGTCCGCGAAGAGGAAGCCGCGGTCGTCCACCGAGATCATGGCGCGCTCGCTCGGGAGCAGTTCGCCGTTGAGATAGACCGTGCTCATCAAACGCTCCGGAAGAAGGTGCATAACTATACATCACATCCGGGAGCTAGCCATGCGGCAGCTTCCGCGGCCTAAGAAACCATTCCCCGGACCAAATGCCACACGCATGTTACATACTCAACCGTTCTGATCTTCCGCGTCCTGGAGACCTCGCGATCCGCACGAAACCGGGATGAAGGGCTGGACCTACGAGGACTTCGTCCAGGTGTTGGCCACCGGCAAGCGGAAGGATGGCCTGGCGCTCGATCCGATGATGCCGACCGCCGCGCTCGACAAGATGAACGAGACCGAGAAGCGCGCGCTGTTCGCCTACCTCCAGACGCTGCCGCCGCTTCCGTTCGGGGAGCGGTGATCGCGGGCTGGCTCCAGCCGTTCCTTCCCTCGTGGCCGCTGCTCGCGGCAGGCGTGCCCCTCGCGGCCGCCTACGCGGGCGCGGCGGCGGCCCTGGTGGGGTGGCTGCGGGCCAGCCGCGGCATCCGCGCTCCCTACACGCGCAAGATCTTCCACTTCCTCATCATCTCGGCCGCGGGCCTCGTACAGATCGCCTGGGGCCTCCCCGGCGTGGTCGTGCTCGGGGGCGTGACCACCCTGCTCGTCCTCTTCGCGGCGCTGCGCGGCGAGGGCTTCGCGTTCTACGAAGCGATGGCGCGGCCGACCGACGCGCCGCACCGCACGCTGTTCGTCGTGATCCCACTCGTCACCACCGCGCTCGGCGGCATCCTCGCCAACGTGTTCTTCGCGCCCTTCGCGCCGGTCGGCTACATGGTCTGCGGTTGGGGTGACGCGGTGGGCGAGCCGGTCGGCACTCGTTGGGGCCGACACCGATACCGCGTGCCCTCCCTCGCGGGCGTGCCGGCGACGCGCAGCCTCGAGGGCAGCGGTGCGGTGCTCTTGGTCGGCACCGCGGCCGCGGTGCTCGTGCTCGCGCAGACAGGAATCGGCGCGGGCCCAGCGATCGGTGTGGGAGCCGTCTGCGGTGCCGCCTGCACGCTGGTTGAGGCCTTTTCGAGCCACGGATTGGACAACATGACGGTGCAGGTAGCAGCGGCCGCGGTCGCCTGGGCTCTGCTCAGCTGAAGGGGCCGCTCCGTTCGCCCCCCGGATTTGCGCGTCCTACGTTGTTCACATTGAGACGGGCAGAAGCTCTTCCAGCCACAAGGGACTCAACGCGGATGCGCCCACGTTCCGGAACCGGCCTGCTGTTGGCCTTTCTCGGCCTCGCCACGCCTTCTGGTCTCGCAGCCCAGCCCGCCACGCTCGATGCCCCTGCCCAGCAAGTCGTCCGGCCGACCCTCCTCGTCTTCATCGCCGTCGACCAGATGCGGGCCGACTACCTGGATCGGTGGAAGGACCAGCTGACGGGCGGACTGAAGCGGCTCCTCGAGGGCGGCGCGCTGTTCACGAATGCGCATCATGACCACGCCATCACGGAGACGGCTCCGGGTCACGCAACCATGATGTCGGGACGATTCCCGCGAAGCACCGGAATCACCCGCAACCTGGCCGGCGTGAACGACAACACCCCGCTGGTGGCCGGAGGGGGAGCCGGGGCCTCACCAGCGCGCTTTCGCGGCACCACATTGACCGACTGGCTCACCACCGCCGATCCGAGAACACGGACGCTCTCGGTCTCGTACAAGGATCGCGGGGCCATCCTGCCCGTGGGGCGGTCCAAGCAGGAGGTCTACTGGTATTCGACGCCCGGGCTATTCACGACGAGCCACTGGTACCGTGAGAGTCTCCCCGATTGGGTAAGCGCATACAACGTAGGCTTGCCGACCAGGTACTCCGGCTGGGTGTGGAATCTGTTATTGCCAGCGAGTGCCTATCCCGAGCCAGACAGCGTGCTCATCGAAAACCGCGGCGAAGCGTT
>CAMCNM010000076.1 GCA_945876015.1 Gemmatimonas phototrophica | reverse complement strand
AAAGCCCGTGCCGGGCTCAGAGAGCCCGGGGGAACACCCGCACTTCCCGCGGGAACGCGGCCCGCATGCGCTCGACCTCGTCGGCCGAGCCCCATGAATCCCCCCAATGCACCGGCACGAGGACCGCCTCGCCGCACGCCTTGGCGGCCCGCACCGCGTCGTTCGCATCCATCGTGTAGTGACCGTCGCAAGGCAGGAAGGCGACGTCGCAGCGGATCGTCCCCATCGAGTCCAGATACTCCGTGTCACCCGCGTGATAGTAGGTGACCCCTCCCAGGGAGAATACGTACCCGAGCCAGCCGTTCTCCTGGGGATGGAACTTCTTCTCGGGAGAGTAGGCGGGCACGGCGAGGACGTCCACGCCTTCCAGCTGGAGCATGTCGCCGGGGCGCAGGAAGTGGTCGGCGTCCTCGAGCTGCTTCTTCATCGAGGCCGGCGCGATCACGATCGTCTCCGGTCCGCGCACGCGCGCGATATCCTCCTCGGAGAAGTTGTCGTAGTGCGGATGGGTGAGGAGGATGTAGTCGGCCGTGCCCGATTCGGTCAGCCCGCACGGGTCCACGTGGATCTCGTGGCCGCCCCGTCGTATTCGTACCGAGGAGCCGCGGAACCAGCTCACTCCGCTGGCGAGATCCATTGATGCCTGGCCTGAAGACGGGGAAATCGGGCAGACGCCCGTTGGGGCCCAAGCATACACCACGTACGCCCAAAAGCACACGTTCCGGAAATGGATCGAGCGGCCAGGTTGCAACGCCCTCTGTAGAGGATCCCTCAGGCACGCCACATCGGCAGCCTCCCTGCGGCAAGGGCAGCCCCGATCCGCCGTCCCGGCGCGTTCCGGACTCGCGCAGATGGCAAGGAACCTGCATGATTGCGCCGGTCCGACGCTGTCTGATTCGGGCGTCGCCGCCCCCCGGCTTCCCTGGCCACACTTCGGGGGTTCGCAATCAGCAAAGAGGATCGTATGGGTGAGAGCTATACGCTGCCGGTCCTGCCCCTCAGGGACACGGTGGTCTATCCGGGAGTCGCCGTACCGATCTCGGCCGGCCGGGCAGGAACGGTGGAGGCCGTACAGGAGGCGCTGGAAGGAGATCGGCGTCTCTTCGCGGTCGCGCAGCAGGAGAACGTGGACGAGCCGGATCCGAGCGTTCTCTACAAGGTCGGCACGGTGGTTCGCATCATCCAGACGCACCGCGTCCGGGGTGGTGTGCAGCTGCTCGTGCAGGGCGAGGGCCGTGCGCAGGCCGTGAGCTATCAGAAGGAGGGCGAGCACATGCTGCGCGCCGTCCTGCTCGACATGACCCGCCAGGGCGCGCGCACCGCGGAGGATCCCGCGTTCCAGGCGCTCGACCGCGAGCTGCGCGACCGCGCCGCCGAGCTGGGCACCCGCCGCGGCGTTCCCGCCGAGGCGCTCAACCAGCTCATCCAGGGCGTCGAGGACCCGGGTGCGTTCGCGGATCTGGTCGCGTTCTACCTCGAGCTCCCCACCACCGACAAGCAGAAGCTCCTCGAGACGCTAGACGACGAAGAGCGGATGCGCCGGGCGCTGGTGGCGGTCGAGCGCGAGCTCGCGGCCATCGACGCGAGAGAGGACATCCAGGCCAAGGTGCAGACGGAACTGGGGGAGCGGCAGCGCGAGATGCTTCTGCGCGAGCAGCTCAAGCAGATCCAGAAGGAGCTCGGCGAGGAAGAGGACAGGGACGACGTCGAGGAGATCAAGAAGCGGATCGAGGCGATCAAGTTCACCGACGAACAGCGCTCCGAAGTCGAGCGCGAGCTGCACCGCCTCGAGCGGACCAGCCCGCAGTCGGCCGAATACCAAGTCATCCGCACGTTCCTCGAGTGGGTGACCGAGCTACCGTGGAGCGAAACCACCGCGGACAAGATCGATCTCGCGAACTCCCAGGTGATCCTCGAGGAGGACCATCACGGCCTCGAGGACGTGAAGGATCGCGTGCTCGAGTTCCTGGCGGTGCGGAAGCTCCAACTGGAGCGCGCCGAGACCGAGGTGAAGCAGGGTGAGGTGCCGCCGTCGAACGGCCCCGAGATCGCCAAGGAGGAGAGCCGCGGGCCCGCGACCCCCGCGAGCAATCCGCTCGGAGGCCGTCCGCCCCAGACCTTCGACACGCCACTTCCCGACGATAGCGACACGCCGGACGACAAGAATCCCGATGTGCCCCGGAAGGAGGAGGCCGCGCGCACGGTCGGGCGCGGACCGATCCTCCTGTTCGTCGGGCCTCCGGGCGTCGGCAAGACCTCGATCGCGCAGTCGATCGCGCGCTCGCTGGGCCGCAAATACGTGCGCATCTCGCTCGGAGGCGCGCGCGACGAGGCCGACATCCGCGGACACCGGCGCACCTACGTGGGCGCGATGCCAGGCCGGATCATCCAGGGCATGCGCCAGGCGAAGGTGAAGAACCCGGTCTTCCTGCTCGACGAGGTGGACAAGCTCGGCGTCAGCTTCCAGGGAGACCCGAGCTCGGCGCTGCTCGAGGTGCTCGATCCGGCGCAGAACTCGACGTTCGTGGACCACTACCTCGGAGTGCCGTTCGATCTTTCCGAGGTGCTGTTCATCGCGACCGCGAACTACCTCGACCGGATTCCGGCGCCGCTGCTCGACCGCATGGAGCACGTGGATTTCGCGGGCTACACCGAGCGCGAGAAGCTCGAGATCGCGAAGCGCTATCTCATGCCCCGGCAGGAGAAGGAGAACGGGCTGCGCGACAAGGAGATCGAGGTCACCGATGAGGCCATCATGTCGGTGGTGCAGTCGTACACGCGCGAGTCGGGTGTGCGGCAGCTCGAGCGCGAGTTGGGCAAGCTCGCCCGCAAGGTCGCGCGCCAGATCGCGTCCGGTGAGGTCAAGCAGGTGGACGTGGACGGTGCGGTGGTGCGCGAGCTGCTGGGCCGCCCGCGGGTGCACCCGGAGCGCATGGCTCCGGTGGACACGGTCGGCGTTTCCACGGGTATGTTCTACACGCCCATGGGCGGCGACATCATGTTCGTCGAGGCCAGCGTGATGCCCGGCGAGGGCGGTCTCGTCCTCACCGGACAGCTCGGCGACGTGATGAAGGAGTCCGGCCGCGGCGCGCTCACGTACGCGAAGAGCAATTGGAAGCAGCTGGGAATCACCCAGGAAGCGATCACCAACAAGGAAGTGCACATCCACGTGCCGGCCGGCGCCGTGCCCAAGGACGGTCCGTCCGCGGGGATCACGATGGCGACCGCGCTGGTGTCCGCCCTCTCCAGCCGGAAGGTGCGGCGCGACGTGGCGATGACCGGCGAGCTCACGCTCACCGGGCGCGTGCTCCCGATCGGCGGGTTGAAGGAGAAGGTGCTCGGCGCCCTGCGCGCCGGCATCAAGGAGATCATCATACCGGCCGAGAACGCCGCGGACCTGGACGACATTCCGGCCGAGGTCATGGGCGAGCTCAACTTCCATCTGGTCCACGACCTCGACGAGGTGATGGACATCGCGCTCCTCGGCGAAGGACCCCGTCCGCGCAGGGCGCACCGCGCGTACGTGAAGGGCGAGGAAGTGACCACAGGGGCCGCCGGCACGGTCTGACGGGTGGAGCGGCCAAGCGGGTGTCGCGCGCGATAGGCACGACGCGCACGCGTTTCGCCCGCTTGGCTTAGCTTTCCGGACGCTGCACCACCGTTGGAATGGAGCCGATGGCCACACCCGCGATCTCCGCACGCCAGATGTTCGCACAGGAAGCGCGGCAGCCCGAGCGCGACCTCGATCTCGCCCGCGCGGCGCTGCTCGCCGCCAAGGAGCAGTATCCCGGGATTGCGGTCGAGCAGTACCTGGCCCGCCTCGATCAGCTCGCCGAGGAGGTGAAGGATCGCCTCGCGGACGAGACCGCTCCTCTGGTCGTCCTCGAGGAGCTGACCAGGTGCCTGTTCGAGCGGAACGGCTTCCGCGGTAACAAGGAAGCCTACTACGATCCGCGGAATTCCTTCTTGAACGACGTCCTCGACCGGCGGCTCGGGATTCCGATCACGCTCGGCATCGTCATGCTCGAGGTCGGCTGGCGGCTCCGCCTTCCGCTCGAGGGCGTGAACTTCCCGCACCACTTCCTGGTGCGCTTCCACGGCGATGCGTTGGATCTGCTGATCGACCCGTTCGAGAGCGGCCGGGCGCGCTACGAGGACCAGGCGCAGGAGCTCCTCGACCGGGTGTACGGGGGCAAGGTGCGGCTGAAGGAATCCTTTCTGCGCAAAGCGACCAAACGCGATGTGCTCGCGCGCATGTTGAACAACCTGAAGGGCGTCTACCTCAACGCCGGAGATGATGCTCGCGCGCTCGCGATGGTCGAGCGCATGCTCATCCTGCGTCCGGAGGGCGCCGACGAGCATCGCACACGCGGCGTGCTGCTCGCGCGGCTGGGCCGGCGCGACGAAGCGATAGACCATCTGCGTCGCTGGGCCCTGACCGCGCCTCCGGGCCAGGGCCTCGATCGGGTCCGACGCCTGATCTCACGGCTCGAGCGCGGCGGCGCTCCCGACGATGGCGAGGAAGCGTGACCGGCTACCAGGCCGCGTTGGCCTCCTCCGCAGTGGCCGCACGCTCCGACCGCGGCCGCCTGCGCGTCACGGGCAAGGACCCGGTCGGCATGCTCCAGGGGATCCTCACGAACAGCGTTCCCGCGGCGCCGCGCGCTTCGGGCTCGGGAACGGCCGGCACCGCGGCGTACGCGGCGGTCCTCACCCCGAAGGGTCGCATGGTGAGCGACCTGCGCGTCGTACGCGGGCCACGCGCTGACGAGGAGGGCCTCCTGCTGGACGTGCCCGAGGCCGCGCGGGCCGGGCTGCTCGCGCACCTCGCCATGTACGTGCCGCCGCGGCTCGCGCGGATCGCCGACGTGACCGACACGACAGCCACCCTGACGGTCGCTGGCCCGGGCGCTGCGGCTCTGCTGAGCCGTGAGGCGTTCGGCCTCCGGGTGGCGGCGGAGGAGCTGGTCGCGCTGGCCGAGGGCGAGTGGCGCTGGATCGACACGGGAGACGTCGGAACGCTCGCGGTCCGCAGCGGCGACCTCGCGGCTTCCTCGTGGGACCTCTTCACGGACCCCGCGTCCGCCGATTCCCTTCGCACGCGGCTGCTCGAGGTCGGCGCGTCCGTCCTCTCGCTCGACGAGCTGAACGTGCTGCGGGTCGAGGCCGGAAGGCCCGCCTGGGGCATTGACCTGGACGAGACGACGATCCCGCCCGAGGCCGGCATCGCCGCGCGCGCGATCGATCATGGGAAGGGATGCTACACGGGGCAGGAAGTCATCGTGCGCATCCGCGATCGCGGCCACGTGAATCGCCGGCTGCGCGGTCTTCGCCTGGATGCCGCACCGCTCCCCGCGCCCGGCGTGGATCTGTGGGTGGAGGGACGCGACCAGCCGGTGGGGAGGGTCACCAGCGCAGTCGCGTCGCCGCGCGCCGGACAGGGTCTCGCGCTCGGGTACGTGAGGCGCGAGGTGGAATCGCCCGGCGAGGTGAGGCTCGGCGCACCGGACGGCGCGCGCGTCGCGATGGTGGAGCTGGGACCGGAGTGGTGGCGCCGAGGCTAGCGGCCCGCGGGCGCCCGCTCGAAGCGGTCGAGAAGGGCGCGCGCGATCATGCCGCCGTGCTCCTTCCCGTTCTCGATGAAGATCTGGTTCGCGTCATTCCCGGCGGCCAGCACGCCCGCTACGAAGACTCCGGGCACGTTGGTCTCCATCGTGGCCGCGTCGTGCGACGGGATGCCGGTCTCCCGGTCGATCGAGACGCCCATCGAGTGCAGTAGCGAGGGATCGGCGTGCCACCCGATCAGCGCGAGCACCCAGTCGTTCGCAAGCTCGGTCATCTTCCCGGTCCCTTCCTCACGAAGCACCACGCTGCTCGGCTTCACCTCGGCGAGCCGGTGGCGCCAATACACCGGGATCTCGCCCTTCTTGATGCGGTTGGTGATGTCGGGCAC
This sequence comes from Gemmatimonas phototrophica, assembly GCA_945876015.1. Classification (GTDB taxonomy): domain Bacteria; phylum Gemmatimonadota; class Gemmatimonadetes; order Longimicrobiales; family Gaopeijiaceae; genus UBA2988. Next base: position 2,419 of record CAMCNM010000076.1, on the reverse strand, counting down.
CACCCACGACTTCACGCCCTTGGAGATCTCGTCCCTGGCGTGCACCAGCGTCACGCGCGTGCCGTTCCGGTACAGCTCGAGCGCGGCCTCCACCGCGGAGTTCCGCGCCCCGACGATCACGACGTCCTGATCGTAGAAGGGATACGGCTCGCGATAGTAGTGCAGAACCTTGGAGAGCCCCTCGCCAGGGACGTTCAGGAGATTGGGCTCGTGGAACCCGCCGGTGGCGATGATCACGGCGCGGGACCGGGTCACTCGCGCGTCCCCGTTCAGCGGCTTGGTGTGCACCACGAAATCCCCCAGCACCCCTTCGATCGCGGTGACCTCCTCATACTGCCTGACGTCGAGCCGGTGGTGCTCGACCACGCGCCGATAGTATGCGAGGGCCTCACGCCGGCTCGGCTTGCTGTCGGCGATCGTGAACGGCACGCCGGCCAGCTCGAGCTTCTCGGCGGTGCTGAAGAACGTCATGTAGTAGGGGTAGCCGACCAGCGACTGGGTGATGCAACCCCGGTCGAAGAGCACGGTGGAGAGTCCTAGGTGACGAGCAGCGGCACCGGCCGCGATCCCGCACGGGCCGGCGCCGATCACCACGACGTCGAGGGTCTGGTCGGACATGGGTGGGGAGACCCCCCGCGGACGACCTTCGTTCCTCACTCGGCCTGGTACGTCGCTAACGCGGGAGCTGGATCTTCGGGTCCTCGTCGAACGCCCGGTAGAGCGCCACGGTGTGGCCGATCGTTTGCACGACCTCGACGCCCGGAAGGCGCTGCATGATCAAGTCGCCCGCCTCCCGAGCGCGCTCGCCGGCGCCGTCCAGCACCTTCACCTTCAGGAGCTCGCGCGTGCGGAACGCCTCGTCAACGGAGCGCAGGAACGCGTCGCTCACGCCGTCCAGGCCGACCTGCAGGATGGGCTTCAGGGGATTGGCCAGCCCACGGAGGTGGGCCCGCTGCTTGGAAGTGAGGGTCGAGATAGGGGCTCCTCGCCTTGGGGCTACTTGAACGCTTCCAGTAATACCCGGCCCTGGTACGAGGGTGGCGGTGCGATCCCGAGCGCCCAGAGCACGGTAGGGGCGACGTCCAGGATCGAGGCATTTCCTAGCGAAGATCGCGCCACGCTCGACCCCCAGAGAATGAGCGGAATATTCACGTCCTCGGGCGATCCTGAGCCGTGCTGGTACGGCCCCCACGCGCCTCCTCCCCCGTGGTCGGAGGTCACCACCACGAGGGTCCCGGTCTTCGACGCGTCCACCGCATCGATCACCCGGCTCAACGCCGCATCCGCCGCCGCGACCGCCGCCCCATACTCGGGCGAGCCCCACCCCTTCCGATGTCCCGCTACATCCGGATCGGGGAAATGGAGAAACACGAGATCGAGCGTGGGATCCACGAGCGAGGGGAGCGCCGCGTCCACCACCGAGCGCGACTCGGGCGAGGTGAGGTGGAGCGAGTCGAGCCCGAACGCGAGCCGGCACGCGAGCGCCCGCTCGAACTCGCCGAGCGGGCCTTCCCGACTCATGTACGCCGTCGCGCGTCGCCCTTGCCGCGCGGCGTACCGGAAGATCGGATCGAGCGTCGCCATCTGCGGCGTGACGTCGAGAACGTCCGAGTAGACGCCGTGCGCCTCGGGCCGGACCCCGGAGAGCAGCGAGAGATGGGCGGGAGCCGTGAGCGCGGGGGTCACCGTGACCGCGCGATCCGCGTGCGCACCCTCGCTCGCGAGGCGCCGGAGCGTCGGCGTATTCCACCGCTCGAGCGCGTCGGCGCGCAGCCCGTCCACAGAAACGAGCACAACGCGCGACGCGGGCGCCGCGAGCGGGCGCACGTCGTGTGCGAGCAGCTCGGGAAAATTCAGGATGAACGCCCACACGTCGCCGCTCCCGGCGCCCATCCCGGTGGCTCGGAGGAGCGTGCCCGCGGTGCCGTCCGCGCCGGTGGTGTCCACGGAGCGGGAGAGCGTGCCGGGCGCCGCGAACCAGACCTCCTGGCCGGGGAGCGGCAGCCCCTCGCCGTCCAGCACGCGGACCGTGAGCACGCTGTCCGGGTGCGGCCGGCCGGGGATCCCCACCTGCCCGGTGCCCGCGAGGAATCTGATCTCCCCCGCCGCCCGGTCCACCACGAACGGGAGCTCGGCACGCGCGGGTCCGGCCTCGGCGATCACCGTCCCCGATCCGCTCGTCGCGCGCAGCAGCCAGGTCTCGGCGAAGCCCTTCTCGTCGGTAAGTGCATGGGGCTGGCTCGGGTCTCCACCGCCGGTCCCGATCACCGTGAACGCGAGTTCGGCGTCCACGACCGGGAAGCCGGCCGCGTCGAGCGCGCGGACGCGGAAAGGCGCCGTGGACCGCCGCCCGCTCCACATGCGCTGCCCCGCGCCGGAAACGACCTCGAGCTTCGTGACGCGCGCCTCCGCGCGAGGC
>CAMCNM010000075.1 GCA_945876015.1 Gemmatimonas phototrophica | reverse complement strand
CATGCGCGCTGGATGCGCCATCACCTGGGTGGCGAGCGCGTTGGCGTGCTCCCGGTCGATCCCCTTGGCCTCGTACACGAGCGCGAGCTCGTCGCGCTCGACCTCGGGCATGAGCGCGATCTCGTCCCGCTCCATCGCGATCTCGTGCGCGTAGACCTCCTGCTCGCTCTTGGCGGCCAGGTAGCCGCTCGACCCCATGGAGAGCGCATCGGCGATCAGCCCGGCGACGCCCGCGACGATAACGGGCGCGTAGCCCTCCACGGTGGACGCGCCGATCACGCCCGCTACCAGACCGAAGTTCGCGGTGAGCCCGTCGTTGAAACCGTATACGATGTTGCGCAGCAGCCCCCCCATGCGGGTGCGGTGCCAGGGCTCGCCCTCGCTGCCGGTCAGCCCCGCAAGCGTCGTGGCGTGCTCGGCCGATTCCCTCGCGAGGAGCAGTGCCGCGTCGTGCGCGTCGGTCGCGGCCGGCGTGGAGCGATGGAGGTTGAGGTAGCCCTTCACCTCGCGCGCCTCCTCCCTGAGCAGCGTCGGGAGCAGGAAGCCGGGCCCGAACATGCGTCCGACGGTGGCGCGCAGCTTGGTGGCTCCACTCGGTCGGTGCGGGCCGGGAGGCGCTCCGCTCCGAGTGAGGAGTTCCTGCCAGATCTCGACGTGCCGATCCTCGACTCCCGCGAGCCGACGGTACACGTCGCTCTTTGCCCCATCCTTCTCCGCGTCGGCGAGGATGCGGTAGAGGTAGGCGGCGTCGGCTTCGTCCTGCCAATGGTGCTGGAGGACGTCAACGGTCGGCAGCGCGGTCTCGTTCACCGCGGTTTGCGCGGGGTGCTGAGGGTCTTCCAGTCCTCGCCCCCGAAGTGCTTCGCGAGCATCACGATCTGCCCCACGTGCTGGGCCGTGTGCGAGAGCGAGCGTTGGATCGCGGTCTCGGCCGAGAGCGGGTCGCCCCGGATCGTGATCGTGGCGCTCAGGTCCGCGGGCTTCAGGGACCCGAGGCAGGAGAAGCACCGCTGCCACCCCTCCTCCCAGGCGCGCATCGAGCTGTTCCGCGTGTCGGATTCCTCGCGCTCGAACTCGCTGTCGCGATTGCGGTCCGGCTTCTCGCCGTCGGTGGTGAGAAAGTCGGTCCACCGGGACCTGAGATTGCCGGCCACGTGCTTGACGATGTGCGCGAGGCTGTTGGACTCGCCGTCCAGCTGCGCGAAGAAATCGGGCTCGGAGACCTGGGCGAGCGCGCGGTCGGCCAGGCCCTTGAGGCTCTTGAACTCGGCCAGCGTGATGCTGAGGTATTCGGATCCGTCGGTGGGCATGCGGCGAGCTTCGGTTTCGGGTTCTCGGGGGAGGAGAACCCCTCTACCCGGGCGCAAAAGGTCGGTTCGATCTGGTTGACGGATCCCCCGGCCTCTCCTACTCATTCCCCGTGTCCACCGCCGGGCTCTCCCCAGCCGGGAGGGCCCTTTTTCATGCCGACCCCGAGGAAGCGCATGAGCGCGGCAAAGAAGGAAGCGGCGCCCACAGTGGCTTTCCAGGGCGAGCTCGGCGCCTACAGCGACGAAGCCGCGCGTTCCTGGTTCGGCGAGGACGTCACCACGGTCCCGTGCCGCGAGTTCCGGGACGTCACCAAGGCCGTCGCATCGGGAGCCGCGACGTTCGGCGTGCTTCCGGTCGAGAACACGCTCGCGGGCTCGGTCGGCCAGGCGCTCGACGCGCTGCTCGAGACCGATTTCGAGATCGTCGGTGAGGTCATTCGACCGATCCGGCACTGCCTGCTCGGACTCCCGGGCTCGACCCCGGAAACGCTCCACAAGGTGATGTCGCATCCGGTCGCGCTCGTCCAGTGCCTGCGGTTCTTCTCCGAGCACCCCGCGCTCGAGGCGGTCGCGGTGCATGATACCGCGGGTGCGGCGCGCATGATCTCCGAGGGCACCGATAAGACCGTGGGGGCGATCGCGTCCGAGGCTGCGGCGAAGCGATACGGCCTGACCGTCCTCGCGCGCGATCTCCAGGACCGCTCGGACAATAGCACCCGCTTCTATGTAGTGTGCCCGCCCGGCCAGGGCGGAAAGGTCCCGGAGCTGGCCAGCCCGAAGAGCCTCGTCGTGTTCGAGACCGGGGACCGCCCGGGCGCGCTGGTCGAGGTCCTCCTCGCATTCGCCCGGCGCGGGCTCAACCTCTCCCGGCTGGAGTCCCGGCCGGGTCGCCTCCCCTGGACCTACCGGTTCGTGGCCGAGGTCACCGCGGACCTCCGCTCCGGCGAGGCGGCGGCCGGCCTCGAGGAGATCCGGTCCCGGGCGATGACCGTGGTGGTGCGGGGCCCGTTCCCGGTGGCGGCCGGAATCGCCCCCGAGGACAAGGGAGCCAAGGACGTTCCGGTCCCCGAGATGGAGCCCTGGGAGGACCGGCTGGACCGGACCCGCAAGGCGATCAACGACGTGGACGAGGCGCTGATCGGCATGCTTTCCGAGCGGATGCGCCTGGCCCGCAGGGCGCAGGCGCGCAGGAAAGAAGGCGGCATGGGAGGGGTAGACCCGGAGCGGGAGGCCCAGGTGCTCCGGAGGGCTGCCGAATTGGCCCGGAAAGCGGGGCTCCCGGACGAGCCCATTCGGGACGTCTTCTGGCGCATCGTGGCCCTATGTACGCCTAAACACGACACTTGACAGGAATTGGCGTTTCCCGGTACTCTAAACTCTCGTTCCTCTTCCCTATGACGAGCGAAGCGATCGTGATCCTAAACGCGGGGCTCCTTAGCAGCCTTACTCTCGTACTCCTCGCCCTTATCGGGCGAAGTGGAGAGGGCCGCTACGTGCCCGCGCCGATCCGGACGAACTGACCGGACCAGGACGCGACGAAGCGAGAGGCCCTCTCCGAAGGCGGAGGGGGCCTCTTTGTTTAAAACCAACTGATGGAGACAGGTAGCATGGAGAAGATCCTGGTTTTCGATACCACCTTGAGGGATGGCGAGCAGTCCCCGGGTGCCTCCATGACGACCCACGAAAAGGTTCGGGTTGCCCAGGAACTCGAGTTACTCGGCGTGGACGTCATCGAGGCGGGCTTCCCGATCTCCTCTCCGCAGGAGTTCGAGTCGGTCGTCGCGGTCACCCAGGCGGTCCAACGCCCGATCATCGCGGCCCTCGCGCGCGCGACCAACGGTGACATCGACCGCGCGGCCACCTCGCTCGCGGCCGCCGCGCACCCGCGCATCCATATCTTCCTCGCGACCTCCGACCTGCATCTCGAGCGCAAGCTCAAGATCACGCGGGACGAGGCCCTCCGGAGGATCGAGAAGTCGGTCGCGCGCGGCCGCAATCTGATCGAGGACATCGAGTTCAGCTGCGAGGACGCGACGCGCACCGATCCCGACTTCCTGTGCAAGGCGATCCAGGTCGCGATCGACGCGGGCGCGACCACGATCAACCTGCCCGACACCGTCGGCTACGCCGATCCGACCGACATCGCGTCGATGCTCCAGCAGGTGCACGCGACCTGCAAGATCCCCGAGAGCGTCGTCTTCTCCGTGCACTGCCACAACGACCTCGGCCTCGCGGTGGCGAACTCGCTGTCGGGCATCGAGAACGGCGCGCGTCAGGTCGAGTGCACGCTGAACGGCATCGGCGAGCGCGCGGGCAACGCGTCGCTTGAGGAGATCGTGATGTCGCTCAAAGTGCTGCCGCGCTACAACCAGCGCTTCACGACCGGCATCGTCCCCGAACTGCTCTGCCCGGCGAGCGAGATGCTGGCGCACGTGACCGGCATGCGTCCGCAGCCCAACAAGGCGATCGTCGGCGCCAACGCGTTCGCGCACGAAGCCGGCATCCACCAGGATGGCCTGCTCAAGGATCGCCGCACGTACGAGATCATGACGCCCGAGATGGTGGGGGCGCGCGGCACCCGGCTCGTCCTGGGCAAGCACTCGGGCCGCCACGCGCTGGTCCGCCGCTACGCCGAGCTGGGATACGATCTCTCGACGGCCGAGGTCGATCGCGCGTACGAGCTGTTCATCCTGCTGGCCGACAAGAAGAAGGTCGTCCACGACGAGGATCTGCTCGCGATCTACTTCGAGGGCACCATGGAAGACGCCCCGCGCGCGTTCAAGCTCGAGTTCCTGGACGTGCGCTGCGGTCGGAGTCCCTCGGAGGCTGTAGTACGCATCTCCCACAACGGTGGGCCTGTGAAAGAGGCGACCGCGACGGGTGACGGTCCGATCGACGCGGCGTTCTCCGCGATCGAGGAGCTGTGCCCGTGGGAGATCCGCCTCGAGGAGTTCCAGATCAAGGCGGCGGGCGGCGGACGCGACGCGGTGGGCGAGGTTCACCTCGAGTTGCGCGTCGGCGGCAACCCGTTCTCCGGACGGGCTGCTTCGCTCGACGTGGTGGACGCGGCGACCCGCGCGTTCCTGAACGCCCTCGACAAGGCGGATCACGCACGCGGCCTCGAGGCCCGTGCGTTCGCGAGGATGGACCTGTGGGCGGTATGACCGGCGGCGTGACGCCTGACCCGCGGCTGCACGTGGCCAAGCGCACTGAGCTCAAGGTGGCGGTGCTCGCGGGCGACGGGGTCGGCCCCGAGGTGACCGCGGGTGCGATGCAGGTGCTCGAGGCGGCGGTGAAGGCGGAGGGCATCGCGCTCCGACTCACCGAGCGGCCGGTCGGCTGGTGTGCCGTGGTGGCGGAAGGTTCGCCGCTGCCCGACGCGACCCTGCGCGCGTGCCTCGCGGCCGATGCGGTGTTTCTCGGCGCGGTGGGCCATCCGGACGCCGCGGGTCAGCCGCGCGAGAAGCTTCCCGAGACGGGGCTGCTCAAGCTGCGGAAGGCGCTCGACTGCTGGGCGAACCTCAGGCCCGTGAAGGTGCCGCCGTCGCTGGTCGGGATGTCCACGCTGCGCCCCGAGCGGGTGCGCGGAACCGACATCATGATCCTGCGCGAGCTGGGCGGCGGGCTCTACTACGGCGAGCCGCGCGGCGAAGAGAAGGGGAAGGCGTGGAACACGATGGTCTACACCGAGGACGAGGTTCGGCGCATCGCGCAACTGGGACTCTCGCTGGCGCGCGGACGCCGCGGCCGGGTGGTCTCGGTGGACAAGGCGAACGTGCTGGAGGTCTCGCGTCTCTGGAGGCGCGTGGTGGACGAGACCACCGCGGAGGAAGGGGAAGGGGTGGAGGTGACCCACATGCTGGTGGACCGGGCGGCCATGGAGCTCGTGCTCAACCCGACGCAGTTCGACGTGATGCTCACGGAGAACCTGTTCGGGGACATCCTCTCGGATCAGGGCGGCGCCCTCGTGGGCTCGCTCGGCGCTCTGGGCTCGGCGAGCCTGGGCGACGGGACCGACCTGTACGAGCCCGTGCACGGCTCGGCCCCCGACATCGCGGGGAAGGGGATCGCGAACCCGCTGGGTGCGATCGCTTCGGTGGCGATGATGCTGCGTCACACGTTCCGGATGGAGAACGCCGCCCAGAAGATCGAGTCGGCGTATGAAGCCGTGTTGGCCGATGGAATTCGCACCGTGGACCTGAAAGAGCCTGGGCACGAGCCGGTGGGGACGACCGCCTTCACCGACGCCGTGCTGCAACGGCTCGAGACTCCGATTATGACCATGTCTGCTGGAGGTGTTCGATGAGCGCCGGCCGCGCTTCGGGAGCGGAACTCCTTCGTAGGGCACTCGTGAACGCTGGCACCCGGGTGATGTTCGGTCACCCTGGTGGCGCGATCCTGCCCTTCTACGATGTCCTGTACGGGGCTCCCGCGCCCCGGCACATTCTTATGCGCCACGAACAGGGCGCCGCGCATGCGGCCGACGGGTACGCGCGTGCCTCCGGCCAGGTCGGCGTGTGCGTCGCGACATCCGGCCCCGGCGCCGCGAACCTCGTGACCGGACTAGCGACGTCCCTGATGGATGGCGTTCCGGTCGTCGCGGTCACCGGCCAGGTGCCGAGCTACCTGATGGGCACCGACGCCTTCCAGGAGTGCGATACGCTCGGGATCATGATGCCGGTCACCAAACACGGTTTCATGGTGAAGCGCCCCGAGGACATCCCTGCCATCGTGGCAGAGGCGTTCCACATCGCCCGCTCCGGCCGTCCCGGGCCTGTATTGATCGACATCCCGAAGGACGTTCAGTTCGCCGAGGCCGAGATCCCGGACGAGCTCGCCCCGTTCAACCGTGATTGGTCGGCCGAGCCTGCGCAGGCGAAGGAGCGCTTCGCCACGTCCTACGTGGACGGCAAGCCCACCACATCGGGGGCCGCGATCGCGGCGGCGGTTGCGCGGCTCAGGAAGTCGAGCCGGCCGGTGCTGATCGTCGGCCGTGGCGTGGTCAGCTCACGCACGGCCGAGGTGGTGCGCGAGTTCGCCGAGGCGACCAACCTGCCGGTCGTCACCACGCTGCTCGGCCTCGACGCGTTCCCGACGCTGCATCCGCAGTGCGTCGGAATGCCCGGGATGCATGGCACCGAACGCTCGAACCACACGATCTCCGAGGCGGACCTGATCATCGGGTTGGGCCTCCGCTTCGACGACCGGATGACCGGTAAGGTGAGCAGGTTCGCACCGGACGCCGGGATCATCCATTTCGACATCGACGCGCGTGCGCATGGCCGCACGATCCGCACCGACGTCGCGGTGCTGGGCGATCTGAAGGACACGATCGAGCCGTTCGTGCGCGGAGCAGAGGACTACAGGGTTCCGAAGGCTTGGTGGGCGCGCATCCAGCAGTGGCGGCGTGAGGCCGCCGAGCCGGCGACGCCGATGGACGCGCAACAGGCGAAGGGCCCGCTGTCCGGCCGACAGTGCGCGCGGGGGATCGCCAACGTGGTGCGCCGCCGCCAGTCGATCCTCGTGACCGACGTGGGGCAGCATCAGATGTGGCTGGCGCAGGAGGTGGCCGACGCCGATCCGTGCACGCACCTGACCTCGGGTGGTCTGGGCACCATGGGCTACGCGCTTCCGGCCGCGCTGGGGGCGGCGGTCGCGGCGCCCGAGCGCGCGGTCTGGGCGGTGGTCGGCGACGGAGGTTTCCAGATGACGTCGCAGGAGCTCGCCACCATCGTTCAGGAGGGCCTGCACGTGCGCATCGCCATCATCAACAACGGCGCACTCGGCATGGTCCGGCAGTGGCAAATGCGGATCCACGGCGGGCGGCGGGTCGCGAGCGACCTGGGCGCCCCGGACTTCGCGGCGCTGGCCAACGCGTACCGGATCCACGCCGAGACGATCGACCGGGCGGGCGACCTGGATCAGGCGCTCGACCGCGCGGCGACCTGGCCGGGTCCGGTCCTGCTCGACCTCCGCATCCCGGCGGAGGACGAGGTCTATCCGATGGTTCCGGCCGGTGCTGCGCTCAACGAGATGTGGATGGAAGCTCCCCCGGAAAAGGTGGCTCCGTGATCGCGCCTGAGAACAAGAACGGGAAGCACGCCCAGAACGGCGGCCAGCCCGAGAAGGAGTTGAACGGACCCGAGGTCGAGATCGTCATCGCCGACCGCATCGACGCGCTCGAGCGGGCGCTCGGCACCGTTCGCCGACGCATGATGACGCTCAAGGTATTTTCGCTCTCGCGTCGGGGCGGCGAGCTTGTGTTGACGCTGCGCGGCGACGAGGGCGTGGTGCTCCCGGACCGCTGGATCTCGGAGCTGGGCGCGCTGGTGGACGTGCGGCAGATCAAAGTGGCTGCGAAGTAACCTTACTTACATACATCGAAACCGACATCACCGGAGAATCGCTGTGAGCGACGCCAAGAAGAACGTGCAGGCCCAGCCGACCGAAGAAGCACGCAAGCGGCTGAGGGCGAAGCCCGTAGCGATCATCGGGTATGGGAGTCAGGGGCACGCGCACGCCCAGAACCTGAAGGACTCGGGCGTGGACGTGGTCGTCGGGCTGCGCGATGGGAGTCCGCAGATCGCCAAGGCGAAGGCCGCGGGGCTGCGCGTCGCGACACCCGCCGAGGCCGCGAAGCAGGCCGGGCTGATCTCCATCTTGATCCCGGACACGACCCAGAAGAAGGTCTACGAGGAGGACATCCTCCCTCACCTCGACAAGAGCAAGACGCTCCTGTTCGCGCACGGGTTCAACATCCATTTCGACCGCATCAAGCCGCCCAAGGACGTGGACGTGATCATGGTCGCGCCCAAGGGTCCGGGGAAGCTGGTGCGGCGTGAGTTCACGATCAATCGAGGCGTGCCCTGCCTGATGGCCGTCTATCGGGACGCGTCGGGCACGGCCTGGGACACCGCGCTGGCGTACGCCGAAGGCATCGGTGGCACGCGCGCCAAGGTGCTCCCGACCACGTTCAAGGAGGAGACCGAGACCGACCTGTTCGGCGAGCAGGCCGTGCTGTGCGGCGGCGTGAGCGAGCTGATGAAGGCCGGGTTCGAGACGCTGGTCGCGGCCGGATATCAGCCCGAGCTCGCGTACTACGAGT
>CAMCNM010000074.1 GCA_945876015.1 Gemmatimonas phototrophica | reverse complement strand
CGGTGCGCGGTGAACTCGGTCCGGCGGCTCCCGTTCTCGAACACGTCCCCCCACCCGGCCTGCAGCACGACCAGGTCGGGACCCGTGCGCAGACCGTAGCCCGAGAGGATCGCCATCTCGTCCACGGTGCTCTGGCCCGCGATCGCCATCACGATCGGCCGCACCGCGCGCCCGAGGGCCCGGGCGACCTCGGCGGCGTGCAGCTCCGCGTAACGCTCCGCGGTCTCGACGCCGTAGCCCTCGGTCACCGAATCACCGATGTAGAGGATGCGGAGCGTTCCGGTTGTGCTCGAGTCGGGCGGCTCGGCGTCGCGGAAGCCGTCTCGGTTGGTCTCGATGGTGGGCCCGAACGGTCCGGCCCAGGTGCCGTGCGGCAGGCGCCGGTACCCGATCACGTCGGGCGTCACCATGTCGGGGGACACGAAGACCGGAGAGTCCACGTAGGACGCCCACGTCTTCGACAGGTCGAATCTCCGGGCGGCCCATTCCGCCGCGCCCAGCGACACGCCGAGGCTCATGGTGGCGAGAAGCAGGTTGATCCCCAACCGCTGCGCCGCACGACTCACGGCAGACGCCCCTCGCGATGCAGCGTGTGGGTGTAGAGCTGGTAGGCGTCACGGTGCGCGAGGAAGTCGTCGAGCCAGACCTCGAAGGGAGGCAGGGGAAGGAGCGACTCGATCTTCTGCACGACCAGCATCGCCAGCTGGAGCTGGTCGCGGGAGCCGAAGTCGATGGTCCCCTGCTCGACGATCCGCTCGACCGCGCGCTCGAAGTCGTCCGAGCGCACCAACGCGATGAGATGGGCGACCTGATCCAGCCGATACGAGGCGTACATCGAGCGGAGCCCCTCTATCTCGGGCAGCTCTCCCTCGCCGTCGCCCCGCTCCTCCTCCATGCGACGCGCATCCGCCGCCAGCTTGTCGCGGAACCAGCGCCGGAGCTCGGGGCGCTCCCCCTGTTCGCGGGCGCGCACGTGGGCGGCCGAATCGAGTAGCCCCTTGAGCAGTAGGCGGCCGAGCGACCGAGCGCGGGCCTGAACTTCGGCTTCGTCGGCCTCCCGCAGGATCTCGGAGGTCCGGACCTCGTCGGTCTCGCTTTCGGCGTCGGCGGGCCGGAAGGCGAAGTGGCCCTGCCACCCCCCTCCGGGGGCGGGCGATGTCACCAGGAAGCAGGCCCAGCTCCGCCCCTCGTGCTCGAGGAAGCACACGGAGCGGCGCCGTTCGCCGCCCAGCAGGGGGACGACCATGGGGGTCCGGGTCAGGGGGTGTGGACGGGTGCGCCAAGATGGTCGGACCCCCTCGGCGGAATCAACTGCCTTGCCCCTGCGGGAAACACATGATTATCCTAGGCTTGAACGGGGGCTTGCCGGCCCCCGTTCGTGTCTCTGTCAGCCGGCAGCCGTTTCGCGAGAGCCATGGAGAGCTCGGGATGAATCCGACCCTCGATACCGAAAGCCGTCCCGAAGCCATGGCCGACGTGCCTGGCGTGTGTGAGCTGCCGCTCACACGCGCGGTCGTGCAATATCGCGACGTGCACGAAATCGACACGGACGGCGGCCGCATCCAGGACATCGGGCTCGCCGTCGTGCTCGAGGGACGCTACGCATCGGCCGCCGAGGCGGTCGATCTCGGCAGCGCCCAGGTCAAGCTGCTCGATCTGAGCTCCGAGCTGGTCGTGCTCGATTGGATCTACGAGCCGACGCTGGAGCATCTCGGACGGATGGTGTCGAGCGCCGCGCGCGGCTCTTCGCGCGACGGAGACCGTCATCGCGACGAGCTGGCTCAGTTCACGTTCCGCCTCGCGCTGCGTCTGCTCGAGCGCGTGGGCTTCGGTCCGCTCACCCGCGCGACGTTCCTGCGCATCGGTTTCCGCGACATCTGTCGGGACCTCGATCTCCACGAAGGCACCTCGGTGCGCATCGTGGCGGGCCCGGGCCGGATCCTGCGCGCGCACCTCGATTACGACGGCAACGCGCTGATCTTCCGAACGGCTGGTGAGCGCGAGGATCCGAAGGTCGAGGCCGCTCTCATGGAGGCGTTTCCGCACGCCGACATCCGCAGGCTGACGCACGCCGTGTCCGGCATGGCGGGTTGCCAGGTGCGCCTTCCTCTCCCCCTCACCCTCGAGGAAGCCCGCGCCACGCTTGGAGGAATTCGGTCCGGGTTGGCGCACCTCGTGGCTCGCTTCGAGCCCGATCGGTACCGGAGTCTGGAGCCGATGCTGACCACGTTCGGCAGCCGCGAGACCCTCGCTCAGCTGCACGTGCCCGGCGCGCGCGCGCGCTACGCGGTGGTGCGCAGGGCTTCGGCCGCGGGCCCGGTCGTGCATTGATGGTCACGCACGATTCCGCCACCGGGGCGGCACGTCTCGATACACCCACCGATGCGCGGGAGCTGCTGCGCAGCCGGTACGAGGCGTACTGCAACCAACAGGCCGCGGCGCTCCCTGCGCTCTTGCCGCGCGAGGGAGTGAGGGCGCTGTACCGATCCGCGCGTGCGCGCGTGACGGGTGAGATCAGCGACCCGCTCGCGCTCCTCCTCGAGGAATGCCGGAGGGTGCTGCCGGTGCCGCCGTTCGAGGTCTGGGCCGAGGACTATGCACGGCACCGCCGTCCCTATCTCGAGGAGATGGAGCAGGGAGCCGGCCCCGCGAAGTCCGCGCCCGTGACCGTGGACCTCCGTCGTCTGCAGCACGCGGGACGGAGCTGGGTCGCGGGACTCTCCGTCTTCCACGAGCCGCCCTCCTGGCGCGGCTTCATCACGTTCCACCCTGAAGTCGAGGCCGAGGTCGCAGCGTCAGCCGACGCATCCACCGCGACGATCCCTCGTCACCGTACCGCCGACGTGTTCCGCGCAGACCGCTCCGAGGACGTACGGGAGCGTTTCCAGTCGTTCACGGAGACAACGCTACAAGCGTTTCTCCGCTCGTCGATCTCCTGATCCATTTTTGTACAAAAAATTGGAACGAATGGGCTACCGGTAAACGGACGCCCGTTCCCCCGGAAGGGCGCGTCCTGTCTGGATTCCTGAGACAAGAATTTGCAAAACACGCATCGGTGCGTCATGCTGGGAACAGGTGAATGAGGATCAGCGGGCGTCCGTGTAAGTTGTTGAAAGACAACGACTTACAAAATTGTCTGAATTGGCTACCAGGCAGATTGAGACTATTGCGCCCTCCCAAAACCGCCACTACGCTTGTCCGCGACCGATGGGTGGATGCGATCCGACGGACTTCATCACCGGCCCCCTGGCCAGCAGGTCCACTCCCAAAGACGGCGTGATTGCACCATGGGCTCTGGCGAGGCATTGCGTATGTGGGAGACCTGCTCGGTTCAGCTGAACGTCCGGCTTCCGCGCGACATCGCGCAGCAGGCCGATGAGGTCCAGCGGACGGACCCCGAATTCCTCAGCCGGGTCATCCTCTACGGCCTCACCCGCCGATCGATCTATCGGCACCTCAGGCAGCAGAGCCACGGCGAGTCCCTCGAAGTGGATGGGGCCCCACTCGCTACGTGAGGCTTGCGGTTCCCCCCTCTCAGACGTCTACGTTTCCCACCCGTGAGCCCGGGCCCCGCTTGCGCGGGCCCGGCTGGGGCAAGGATCGCCTGACTCCGCGCTGACTGGGGGCCGTGTTTGACCGAGAAGCAGAGCGAGGTCCTCAGGGCCAAGTACCTGGACTATTGCTCAGCCCAGGTGGCAGACCTCCTGCTCTTCTTGAGCCCCGACGAGATCTATCTGCTCGCGCAGCGCTGGAGCGGGGCGAGTCCGGAGAGGTCTCGTACATGCGGATGGTGCAGGTCGCGACCGAGTGGCTCTCCAGGAAGATCACGCTCCCGCCGTTCGAGATCTGGGTCGAGGACTACCTCGCGCATCCGGATCGGTACGACGAGTACTTCATGGGACTGTGGGAGTCGGAGATGGCGCGCCCTCAGGAGCATTGAGCCGCGATGGGTGATCTCGTGGGCCACGCCCGCCGCGAGCTGGTGCGTCTGGACGGCTCTGCGCTGGTTCTCGCCTTCGATCTGGTGGAGTCGGCCCCGCCGATACACGATCCCGACCACACCGAGCTCCCGCGGCGCGGGCGAAGCTGTTTGTGGGTACTGCAGGTCGCCTCCATGGGAGGGGGGGGCTGCGGCGACCGCTGCGGATGCGTGCTCGAGGCGCTCCGCGCAAGGGTTGGTGCCCGCCGCGCCCGTCATGGAAAACGCCCGCGTCGCGGCTTACTTTGTACCCCCCGCTCCACGCGCGCAGACAGCACCACCAGGAGATAGAGTGGCATGAGCAGCCGGGACCTCAACAAGATCATGCTGATCGGACGTGTCGGTGTTGAACCAGAGGTCCGGGCAATCCCGTCGGGAACTCGCGTCGCCAGCGTGTCCTTGGCCACGAACCGGAGCTTTCAGGACAAGTCGGGCCAGCAGCAGGAGCGGACCGACTGGCATCGGCTCAAGTTCTGGGGCAAGATGGCGGACATCGTGGAGCAGTGGGTTCACAAGGGAGACAAGATCTACGTCGAGGGCCGCGTCGAGTATTCGCAGAGTCAGGACGACCAGGGCGGCACCCGATATTGGACCGACATCGTCGTCAACGAGATGATCATGCTCGGGGGCGGTGCCGGTGCCGGTGGTGGTGTCGGCGGCGGACGTGATGCGGCGGAAGAGCTCAGCGGTGGTGGCGGCGTTCGGGGCGGGCGTCCCCAACGCGGCGGTCCCGGTGGTGGTGGTGGCGCTGGGGGCGGCGGTCGTGGCTCCTCGGCGCCCGAGCCGCCCCTGAGCGAGCCCGACGACGACCTGCCGTTCTGAACCGTGGATCGCAGAGAGCTGAGCAGATGAGCGACCTCAAGCACCTGCGCGTGGAGTGGGACGGCGACCTGGCGGTGGTCACGGTGGACCGTCAGGAAAAGCTCAACGCGCTCAACGCCGAAGTGGTGCGCGAGATCGGTCAGGTCTTCGAGAGCCTGAGGGACGACGGCCACGTGCGCGGTGTCATCCTGACCGGAGCCGGGGAGAAGGCCTTCGTTGCGGGCGCCGACATCGGCGAGCTCGCGCGCATGGATCCGCTCACGGGAGTCGAGGTGAGCCGTGAGGGGCAGGCTGTGTTCCTGACGATCGAGCGATTCCCCAAGCCGGTTCTGGCGGCCGTGGGTGGCTATGCGCTGGGAGGGGGCTGCGAGCTGGCCTTGGCCTGCCATCTGCGCTTGGCGAGCGACAACGCGCGGTTCGGACTCCCCGAGGTCGGGCTCGGCATCCTCCCTGGATATGGCGGCACCGTCCGGCTCTCCCGCCTGGTCGGTCTCGGTCGCGCGATCGAGATCACGCTCACGGGTGAGATGATCACCGCGGAACGAGCGCGCGAGATCGGGCTGGTGAGCGACGTCGTGCCGCGCGCCGAGCTCATGGCCAAGGCGAAGGAGCTGCTCCGCAAGATCACCAAGAACGGTCCGCTCGCCGTGCGCCTCGCCCTCGAGTCGATCTATCGCGCGGTGGACACCTCGACCCACGAGGCGCTCGACCACGAGGCGGCCCTCTTCGGCCTGCTCGCTTCCACCGCCGACATGAAGGAAGGCATGGGGGCTTTTCTGGAGAAGCGGAAGGCCGCTTTCAAGGGCCGCTGAGGGGGCTCCTTTCAAGGCCCGAATTCGGTCGCAATCGCGAGCCGAAACCCCGCCGTCCCGCGAACCCCGGAAATTGGCTTGTTGAAAGGGGTTTTCGACCCCTTCTCCGGGGTGGCGTCAGACCCCCCAAAATGCTAAATTCTTCCATGCAAAAGGGGGCCCTTCGAGAGGGTGCCGGGTGCGGCTGAGCCAGCGGTTGATCGAGGTAGGCATCCGGGGTTTCCGGAACCTCGGCTCGCAGGATCTGGAGATCCCGCCGGAAGGCCTCGCGCTGATCGGCGACAATGCCCAGGGGAAGTCGAATTTCCTCGAGGCGATCTACTACCTGGAGACGTTTCGCTCCTTCCGCGGCGCGCCGGACGATCAGATCGTCGCGCTGGGCGAGGAAGTCTTTCGCGTGGTGGGTTCGGTCGCCGGAGAAGGAGGTCGCAAGATCGCCGCGGCCTATCAGCGACGCGGAAAGCGGAAGAAGGTCACCGTGGACGGAGTCGAGCCCGAGCGGCTCGGCGATGCGCTGGGCAGCCTCGCGGCGGTTCTGTTCTCGCCCGCCGACGTGGCCCTGGTGAGCGGCGGGCCGGCGGAGCGGAGACGCTTCCTCGACATCCTGCTCTCGCTCAACGTGCCTGGCTACGTCGGGGCGCTGCAGCGCTTCCGTCACGTGCTTTCGCAGCGCAACAGCGCGCTCAAGAACGAAAACCGTCCCGAGCTCGTGCAGGCGTGGGACGAGGGGCTGGTGCGGTGGGGCGCCCGGGTGGTGGTGGAGCGGCGCGCCTGGACCGAGGAGCGGCGCGGGGCGTTCCGGTCGCTCTACGAGACGGTCGCGGGCGCCGGGCAGTCGGCCGCGCTGCGCTACGTGCCGGGCTTGGCGCTCGAGGGATCGGCCTCCGAGGCGGAGGTGGCCGCTCGCTATCAGGACGCGCTGGCGTCCTCGTGGGAGCGCGACGCGCGCATGCGGAGCACGATGGTGGGCCCGCACCGCGACGACCTGGAGGTCACGCTCGAGGGAAGCGGTGGAACGCTGGACGCGCGCGACTTCGGCTCGGGCGGTCAGCAGCGCACGGCGGCCCTCGCCCTGCGCCTGGTGGAGGCCCGCACGATCCGAGACCGGCGTGGGCGCGCGCCGCTCGTGCTGGTGGACGACGTGTTCGCCGAGCTGGACGAAGGCCGGAGCGAGCGAACGCTGGCCCTGCTCGAGCGCGAGGAGACCGGTCAGGTGATCCTGACGGCGCCGAAGGAGAGCGACGTGCGCTTCCGCAAGGATGCGCTCCCTCGCTGGCGCATCGCGGCCGGGAAGATCAGCGCGTGAAGGACGGAGTGAAGGGGAAGGGAAAGGGCCCCGAGCGCATCGGGATCGTGGTCGAGCGCTTCCTCGAGGAAGCGGGCATGACCGAGCAGGTGCGCCGTCAGGACGTGCTCGAGGCCTGGCCCGACCTGGTGGGAGAAGCGATCGCGGCCGTGACCCACGCTCGCTCGCTATCCGTGGGCACGCTGTTCGTGGAGGTGCGCTCGAGCCCCTGGCTGATGGAGCTCGAGATGATGAAGGCGGACATCCTCCGGCGACTCAACGCGGGTCGCGAGGACAGCCTCATCGAGAGGATCGTGTTCGTACTGGGTGAGCCGCGTAGGGAACAACGCTGACCGGGATGGAGCATGGCGGATAAGAAGGACGAAAAGAAGCAGGGCGGTGGCGATTATACCGCCGGACAGATCACGGTCCTCAAGGGCCTCGAGGCCGTGCGCAAGCGGCCCGGCATGTACATCGGCTCAACGTCGGGGCGAGGGCTCCATCACCTCGTGTACGAGGTCGTGGACAACGCGATCGACGAGGCGATGGCGGGCTACTGCACCGAGGTGCGGGTCGCGGTGCTCGAGGGCAACATCATCACGTGCGAGGACGACGGCCGTGGCATTCCGGTGGACATCCATCCCACCGAGAAGATTCCGGGCGTCGAGCTCGCCATGACCGTGCTGCACGCCGGCGGCAAGTTCGACAAGAGCACCTACAAGGTATCGGGCGGGCTGCACGGGGTCGGCGTCAGCGTCGTGAACGCGCTCTCGGAGTGGCTCGAGGTGCACATCCTGCGCGACGGCCACAAGTACTTCCAGCGCTACGAGCGCGGCGTGAAAGCCTGCGAGCTGCAGGATCTCGGCAAGGCCAAGGGCACCGGCACCACGGTCGCCTTCAAGCCCGATCCCGAGATCTTCACCGAGCTCGAGTTCAACTACGACATCCTCTCGAACCGCCTGCGCGAGCTCGCGTTCCTGAACAAGGGTCTGACGATCCGGTTCGGGGACGTCCGGGGCGGCCAGGAGAACATCGAGACCTACAAGTACGACGGCGGCCTCGCGGAGTACGTGACGTACCTGCGCGGCACCCGGACTCCGCTGCACGACAAGGTGATCTATTTCGAAGCATCGCGACCTGAGGTCGAGATCGAGCTGGCGATGCAGTACGACGACGGCTTCTCCGAGAACACGCACACCTTCGTCAACAACATCAACACGCACGAGGGCGGGACCCACCTCACGGGGCTCAAGGCCGCCCTCACCCGCACGATCAACGACTACGCGCGCCGGACGGGGCTGTTCAAGAAGGACGACAGCCTCTCGGGCGACGACGTGCGCGAAGGCCTCACCGCGGTGCTCTCGGTGCGGGTGATGGAGCCCCAGTTCGAGGGCCAGACCAAGACCAAGCTGGGCAACAGCGAGGTGAAGGGCGCGGTCGAGGCGGCGGTCAACGAGAAGTTCTCGACCTTCCTCGAGGAGAACCCGAAAGCCGCGCGTCAGATCATCGAGAAGTCCCTGCAGGCCGCGCGCGCCCGCGAGGCGGCTCGCAAGGCGCG
>CAMCNM010000073.1 GCA_945876015.1 Gemmatimonas phototrophica | reverse complement strand
GCTACCCGCTTCCTTCAGCGCTCCCCTCGCGGTCGGCGCCTTGCGGTTCACTTCGGTCCCTGCGACCAGGTCCCGGGAGGACTCTCACCTCCTGGCTACCGCCCATGCCGGGCGTACAAATACGAAGCGCCGCAGGGAGTCATCCCCCGCGGCGCTCTTTACTCCACATGGTCGCTGCTGGGCTCGAACCAGCGACCCCCACGATGTGAACGTGGTGCTCTACCAGCTGAGCTAAGCGACCTGCGACGTGCTCATACCCCCACGGGGGATCGAACCCCGGTTTTCTGGCTGAGAACCAGATGTCCTAGGCCACTAGACGATGGGGGCGGGATGGCCGTGCGGATCAGACAGGACGCGAAATGTACCGGCCCCCGGGTGGGGCTTCAACCCCTTATGGACGCCTGGGAAAGGCACTCCCACCCCCCTGCGGGGTTGGCCA
This sequence comes from Gemmatimonas phototrophica, assembly GCA_945876015.1. Classification (GTDB taxonomy): domain Bacteria; phylum Gemmatimonadota; class Gemmatimonadetes; order Longimicrobiales; family Gaopeijiaceae; genus UBA2988. The sequence continues at coordinate 8,041 of CAMCNM010000073.1, read as the reverse complement.
CGGGCAAAGCCCTCATTTCCCGATCCAGGAGTACGCCCGTGTCCAAGCCACTCGACAAAGAAACCCTCAACGGCTGGCTCCAGGCGCAGAACGGGTGGGCGAAGGAAGGCAACACGATCGCGAAGGAGTACAAGTTCCCGACCTTCCGCGCGGCGATTGTGTTCTTGAATCGAGTGGCGGGCCTGGCGGACGACATGAACCACCACCCCGACATCGACATCCGCTTCGACAAGGTGAAGCTCCGCCTCTCGAGCCACGACGCCGGCGGTGTGACCGAGCGGGATCTCAAGCTTGCCCGCGCCGTGGATCACTCGTCCTCGGCGGGCTGATCTCTCTCCCGACCGAGCCCCGCGGCTAGACGCCATAGCCCAGGGATTAGTGGGCTCGGTCGCGTGCTGAAGGCTCAAACGCCTCGATGCGTTCGACATTGGCCACGTACCCATTTCCCTCGCGACGTACCAGCCTCGCTCTCAGCAGCTCCCCAATGTCACGAGAAATTGTCTTGGGTGTTCGCCCCTGGTAGAGCTCTGCCACACGCTGCGTGATTACCCAAAGCTTCGAGCGGGGCACCGCCTCTTCTTGTGAAGAAAGGTCGATCGCGAGGCGGGTAAGGCGAGCGCGACGCTCTGCGCCCGCGTCGCGGAAATGATCGTACACAAAATCACGCCACACTACGGCCCTGTGCTGCGCCTTGATCTCCGTGACCTGCTTGCGGAGTCCATCTACCAGACCCTGAAGCGCATAATCGATGAAGGCCAAGGGATCACCTTCTGGGATGGCACTGGTCCGCCCCAGGACGCGGTAGTACTCACTCCTGGTTTGATTGTAATGCGAGGAGAGGATGTGGTAAGAAATCGCGGGGACACCACAGCGCGCCAAGAGATCGGCCTCGAGTAGCCGGGCAGTCCTTCCGTTGCCGTCACCGAACGGATGGATCCATGCGATGTATAGGTGGGCCATTATGGCCCTGAGAATCGGTATTGCGAACGGGCTGGCCAGGTCGTACTCCCAGGTGTCGTCTGCCAGCCAGTCCACCAGGGTTGGCATCAAAACTCTGATGTCGGCAGGCGTCGGGGCCCGGTATCGCGCTACGCCGTGCTGTTTCTTGGCGTACTCACCAGGAGTCACATCGTCATCAAGGGGAAGTCCCGAGAGGACCGTTGCATTGAACTCCTTGATCTCCGCATCGGTGACGAGCTTTCGGGTCGCGTCTTGAATCCCAGCCGTGATCTGAGCGTAGGCACGCTGAAGGTTGTCGATTTCTCTGCCCAGATACTCCTGCGACGGTGGAAGTTCGAGCTCGCCCTGGAGCCGAAGGCCGACCTGTTGTTCCGTCAGCGTATTGCCTTCGATAGCAGCTGTTCCGTGGACACCCTTCGACAAGTAGATGCGGTTTAGGCGCTTGGCGAGCTCGGGAAGGAGGGGCGTCCCAATCACATACTGAATCTTGCTGGAGCATTCGCCCAGAAGAACCCAGTGCCCTGGGAGTAATCTGTTGAGGTCAAGCCGAAAGGATACCCAAGGATGCGTTTCGGCCTTGGAGGGGGAAGGATGCTTGATGATCATCTGCCTTTCTGGTAACCACTTACGAGATTTAGGAGGCTATTTTGTCCTTCTTGTATGGCGGAAACCTTGTCCCGGTGCACGGGCCTGTCAAGTGCCTGGTTGTGACAGGCTATCGGGCAGACGTCGCGAGCTTGTTTCGCGCTAGCTGACGGGCGGCCGCAGTGCCAGCAGCCCCTCGAAGTCCGACACCCAGAAATCCGGCCGGCTCCCCTCCAGGTCCGCGCGTGTGAACGGGCCCCAGAGAACCGCAGCGGTCCGCACACCCGCGGCCTTTCCCGCCTCGATGTCGAAGGTCGCGTCGCCGGCGAACAACACCTCCTGAGCGTGGTCCTCCAGTCCAAGGAGTGAGAGGCCCTTGAGCACCGGCTCCGGGTCGGGCTTGCCCAGCTTCACGTCGTCCGCGGTGACGAGCACGTCGAGATCGGCGAATCCGCAGGACGCGAGGGTGCGCCCCGTCATCTCCCTGCCCTTGCTCGTGATCACTCCTACCGGCACGCCGCGCGCGCGCAGCTGCGCGATGCAGTCGAGCGCGGTGGGAAACGCGGACACCATCTCGTCGTGCACGCCGCGCTGGAATTCCACGTAGGTCGCGAGCATCCGGGCGGCCTCGTCCGGATCGTCGGTGAACTCCTTGAAGCTGAAGCGGAGCGGCTTTCCCAGCGTGCGCAGCCAGAGCTCGTCGGGAAGCTCCTCGCCGCGATACGTCTTCATCGTGTGACGATAGCAGCGCAGGATGAGCGGTACGGTGTCCGCGAGGGTGCCGTCCAGATCGAAAAGGACCGCGCGCCAGTCACGGGAAACGGGAGTCTTCATCCCTTGGGAGCCCAGCGGCGAATGGTTTCGGTGACCGCGTCGATCGCGTGGTCGAGCTGGTCTTCGGTGAGCACGGCGGGCGGAGTCAGCTCCAGCACCTCCGCGCGCTCCCCCGCGGTAATCAGCAGAAGCCCCGCGCCGAGCGCGCGCTCGGCCACCGTCGCGGCGGCCTCGACACCCTCGAGCTCCAGCCCGATGAGCAGACCGCGACCGCGCACGTCCACCACGCCCGGCACGCCTTCGAGTCCACGCCGCAGTCCGGTGGACAGGATCTCTCCGATCTCGGCGGCCCGCCGCACCAGACCCTCGTCCGCCAGGACGTCGAGGAACGCCAGCGCGGCCGCGCACCCGACCGGATGGCCCAGGAACGTGGTGGTATGGATCGCCTCGCCCTTCGACTCGGGCCACGCGTCCATGATGCTCCGCGGCGCGAGACACGCGCTGAGCGGCATGCCGCCGCCGAGCGCCTTGCCAACGCAGAGGATGTCGGGCACGACACCTTCGTGCTCGTGCGCGAACAGCCGGCCCGTGCGACCGAAGCCGGTCAGCACTTCGTCGTGGACCACCAGCGCGCCGGCCTCTCTCGCGCGCGCGGCCACACCGGCCAGGAAGCCCGGAGCGGGCACGCGCGCGCCGCCCCGTCCCTGGATCGGCTCCATGATCACGGTCCCGATCGCGTCTCCGTTGGGCGCGCCGCGAGCGAGCGCCGCGTCTACCGCGTCCAGCGCCGCGGCCAGCGCCTCGGGACCCTCGCGCTCGAGCGGATACGGCGCGCGCGCGACGCCGCCGTACAGCCGCTCCTCGAATGGACCGCGGAAGAGCGTCCGACTGGTGACCGACAGCGCCCCGAGCGTGAGGCCGTGGTATCCGCGCTCGAACGCCAGGATGCCCGGTCGTCCGCTCGCGAGCTGCGCGGTCTTGAGCGCGAGCTCCACCGCCTCGGCGCCGGTGGAGGCGAGCACGGCGCGCGCTTCCTTCCACGGGGCCAGGGCGACGAGACGCTCCAACAGCTCGAGCTTGAGCGTTGGCGGGTGCACATCGCCCATGCCGTGCATGAGCCGTCCGGCCTGAGCAGCGACCGCCGCGGCGATGCGAGGGTGCGCGTGACCGGCCAGCGCGACGCCGAACGCGGAGGTGAGGTCGAGATACTCGTTCCCGTCCACGTCGCGCACGTTGCAGCCGCGCGCTTCCTCCCAGAAGACGGGGAAGTCCTCGCTCAGGAACGTGATGTTGCGCGACTCGACCGCGCGCAGCCGTCCCGCGAGCGCGCGGGAGCGGGGACCGGGCGGAGGAACGACGACACGCGGCAGGCGCGCGCCGAACGGGGTGGGGCCGCCCAGGACGGTCAGCCCTCGGTCGGCGTCGTCGTCGCCGGGTTCGGCGCCAGGGTGGACTCGGCGACCATACCCATGATGTGGTAGCCGTTGTCCACGTGCAGGGTCGTCCCGGTGATCGCGGCGGCCAGCGGCGAGCAGAGGAAGAGCGCCGCGTTGGCGACGTCGGCGGCGGTGTTCACGCCCCCCATCGCCGAATTCTCCTGGTAGTAGGTGACCATGCGGTCGATCTTGCCGATCGCTTTCGCCGCGCGGCTCGCGAGCGGGCCGGCGCTGATCGTGTTCACGCGCACGCCCCATTTCCGCCCGGCCTCGAACGCGAGCGTGCGCGTGTCGCTCTCGAGCGCGGCCTTGGCCGAGCTCATCCCGCCGCCGTAGCCGGGGATGACGCGCTCCGCGGCGAGGTAGCTGAGCGAGACCGCGGCTCCGCCGGGACGCATGAGCGGGCCGAGCCGCTGGACCAGGCTCACCATCGAGTACGCGCTCGCGCTCACAGCTGCGAGGTAGCCGCCGCGGCTGGTCTCGAGCAGCGTCTTCTGCACCTCGGGTCCGTTGGCGAGCGAATGGACGATCACGTCGAGGCTGTCGGGGCCGTGGTCGCGGCGGATGGCATCCGCGACGCCCTGCACGGTGAAGCCCTCGAGGCCCTTGTAGCGCTTGTCCTCCATCAGCTCAGCGGGCACGTCCGAAGGCGTGTCGTAGACCGCGTCCAATGGGTAGATCTTCTCGATCTCGAGCACGCCGCTTCCGGGCAGCCCCAGGTCGAGCTTCCCGCGCTCCAGGCTCTTCTGGAAGATGGTGAGCAGCGGCGGCCAGGTCCCCACGCAGACGCGCGCGCCGGCACCCGCGAGGGCCTTCACGATGGCCCAGCCGTACCCCCGGTCGTCACCCACCCCGGCGACGAACGCGCGCTTTCCGTTGAAGTCGATCGAAGGCATCGATGTCCCTTGAGTTCCGAATTTGCCAACCGTCCTGAAGGTAGAGCGGCGGTAGGATTCCGTCACCCGCGCCGGCCGAAGCGCGCGGAGAGCCAGAAGAGGAGAGCCGCGGTCGCGGCCAGGGCGGCCACCGCGCCTAGAGCCCCCCCGCGATCGACCCCGTAGTACCAGGCCGCGGAGAGCAGCGCGAGGCAGCCGGCTACCAGCACCGCCCGATCCTCGAGCCGGAGACCGTAGGTCATCGCCAGTCCGCCTCCGGAGCCGACCGGCAGCGCCGCCACCTCCGACGACGCATCGAGCGCCTCGAGCGTGGTATAGAACGCGAGCGGGATCGCGAAGGCGACGCACAGCGCGAGCTGCTGGCTGAACCTCTCTCTCTGCAATGCCGGCGGTGCCGCATGCCGACCCCACAACGTGAGCGCGGCCACGATCGCGAGCCACAGGTCCAGCGCCCAGACCGTCTCGGACTCGAGATCGAGCGGCCCGCTCGCGGTGCACATCACCATCACCAGACCCGCGTAGAGCGCCGCGACGAACGCGTTCAGCGCCCACTCCTCGTCGGGCGCGCCGGTGGCGTTCCGCAGCCGCAACACGAGGCCCGCCACCACCAGCAGGAGAACCGCGTCCAACGTCCAGACGATGCCGTCGTCGCTGAGCGGCGTCGCGCGATCGAGGAACACCGCGAGGAACGCGAAGCCGAGCGCGACGTGCACCGCGGGCATGAACGGATCGCGCCCCACCGAGCGGTATGCGAGCAACAGCGGGAGCACGAGACACACACCGCCGATCACGAGAGCCGGCACGCTCAGATCCGGCCACGGACGCTCCGAGTACATGAACGCGCCGAGCAGGATCAGCAGGCCGGAGGTCTGGAGCAGGTAGCCCGCAGGCCGCCAACGGTCGCGCGACTCGACCTGGAACCCGAGGAAGTGGACGAGGAAGCCGGCCACCATCAAGACCATCGAGCGGCCGGAGTCGCCCACGCGGGGCCAGACCCACTGGGCCAGGACGCTCGCCGCGATGATCACCACCACGCCGCCCGTGCCGGCCAGCACGTACTGGAAGGTGCGTCGTCCTCCGGTGCTCGCGTGCTCGGCGGCCTCGGCCGCCAGCGTACCCGCCTGCTCGCTGGAAACGAGCCCGGCCCGCGCCCAGCGCTCGAGCGCCGCCGCGGCGTCGCCCGGAACCCGGCTCATCGCGTCACCCACTTCTGGAATTCCTTCCAGGGCAGCGTGTTGAGTACGTCGCACGCCTCGCACCACGCGCGCCGCGCCTGCTCGATCCCGTAGCGCATGTTGTCGAGCTCCCGCCTGGTGTGGGCGTCGGTGCTCAGGATGAGCTTCACTCCCAGCTCGCGCGCGCGGAACGCATGTACGTCCGAGAGATCGAGGCGGTTCGGGCTGGCGTTGATCTCGACCGCGACGTCCATCTCGGCCGCCACCTCGAGCACCGCGTCCATGTCGAGGGCGAACGGAGGGCGTCGGCTCAGCTGCCGCCCGGTCGGATGCCCCAGGATGTCCACCATCGGATGGCGCAGCGCGCGGATCACCCGCTTGGTCATCTCCGAGCGCTCCATCTTCATGTACGAATGTATGCTCACCAGCACGACGTCCAGTCCGACGAGCGTCTCGTCGTCCATGTCGAGCGAGCCGTCACGGAGGATGTCCACCTCCATGCCCTTCAGGATCACGATTCCGGGCGCCCGCTCACGAGCGATCTCGATCTCCTCCCACTGCGCGCGCGTCCGCTCGGCCGTGAGACCGTTGATCATCGTCGGGGTGCCGCCGGAATGGTCCGTCATCGCCATGTACTCGTAGCCGCGGTCACGGCAGGCGAGCGCCATCTCCTCGATCGTGAAGCGGCCGTCGCTCCAGGTGGAGTGCATCTGGAGGTCGCCCTTCATGTCGGTCGTGTCGATCAAGCGCGGCAGCGTCCCGGCCGCCGCGGCCGCGATCTCGCCCCGATCCTCGCGCAGCTCGGGTGGGATCCACGGCAGCCCGAGCGAAGCGAACACGTCCGCCTCTGTCGCGCCCGCGATCCGCTCGTCGTCGCCTTCCCCGCGGAAGACGCCCCACTCGCTCACGCGCAGCCCGCGCTTCTTCGCGATCTGGCGAATACGGACGTTGTGCTCCTTGGAGCCGGTGAAGTAGTGGAGCGCGGCTCCCCACGACTCGCCGGGGATCACACGAAGGTCCACCTGGAGGCGGGAGCGCAGCACGATGCTTCCCTTCGTGCTCCCCGCCGCTTCCACCCGCGTAGCGCCTGGAAACGCGACGAAGTGATCGACCACGCGCGCGCCGTCGCCCTCCGCGCGCGCGAGCAGATCGATGTCGCCCACGGTCTCGACTCCGCGCCGGAAGCTGCCCGCGACCTCGATCTGGAGCAGCCCGGGGGCATCCTCCATCCATTTGAGGACGCCACCGATCAGGCGCGCGGCCTTGGTGCGCAGGAACCGGGAACGTGCCGCCGCCGAGCTCGCGATCGCCTCGAGCAGCTTCTCCGCTCTCCTGGCGCCGAACCCGCGAACCCCCTCGAGCCGTCCCTCACGGAGCGCCGCCTCGAGGTCCGCGACCGACGCCACGCCGAGCGCCTCGCCGAGCGCGACCGCCTTCTTGGGCCCGAGCCCCGGGATGCGGGTCAGCTCGATCAGACCGGGTGGAAAGGAGCTCCGCAGCTCCTCGAGCATCGCGAGGCGCCCGGTCTCGACCAGTTCGTGCAGGTAGCCGCTGATACGCGCGCCCACTCCGGGCAGCGTGGCGGGGTCCTCGCCCGTCTCGATCATCGCGGCCACCGACCGTGACAGGTTCTCGACCGTGCGCGCCGCGCTGCGATACGCACGGATCTGGAACTTGTTGGCACCCTTGAGCTCGAGCAGGTCGGCCACCTCGTCCAGCGCAGCCGCGATCTCTGCGTTCTGCACTAGCCGACCTCTAGCCCGACGTCCCGTAGCAGCGCCACGAAGGCCGCCTCGTCCAGCGTCATCACGCCGAGCTCCACGGCCTTCTCGTACTTGGAGCCCGGGTCATCCCCCACCACTACGTAGTCGGTCTCCTTGCTGACCGACCCGACCACGCGCGCGCCCGCGTCCTCGACCAGCTGCTTGGCGTGCGCGCGGCTGAGCCCGACGAGCCCGCCGGTGAAGACGAACTTCTTGCCGCCGAGCAGGGTGGCGGAGGGACCCTTCGGCGCGACCGGCTCGACCCCGCGCGCCAGGATCGCGTCGATCGCGTGGCGATTCTGCTCCTGCGCGAAGAACGAGACGATCGTCTCCGACATGACCGGGCCGACGCCCGGCACCGCCTGGAGCTCCTCGGCCGTCGCCGACCGGAGCGCACCGACGTCGCGGAAGTGCATCGCGAGGTCGCGCGCCACCGTGACGCCCACCTCCGG
>CAMCNM010000072.1 GCA_945876015.1 Gemmatimonas phototrophica | reverse complement strand
TCGTATCCGGCACGCTCGGGGATCCAGCCGCGTGCGGGGGAGCGGAGGGCGTCACGATCAAGATCACCAGCATCCGGGCGCAGTTCGCCGGCTAGGCTAGCACCCCGTAGCAGAAAGAAGAAGTTTGATGCGCCGGCGGCTCGGAACATATGTTTGCCTCCCCTCCGGCTGGCTCCTCGCCGTCCGGGCTACAAAGAGCCACACCGGACAGCCCCATGAGCGCACGCGCGATCGCGTCCACCACGATCTCCTTCGGGCTGGTTTCACTGCCCGTGAAGCTCTACTCCACCGGCGAGCCCGGACATCGGGTCTCGTTCAACCTGGTGCACGGCGAGTGCGGCACTCGTCTCAAGCAGCATTACACCTGCCCGCAGTGCGACGTGACCGTCGGCCGCGACGCGATGGTGAAGGGTTACGAGTTCTCGAAGGGCCAGTACGTGCTCTTCCAGGAAGATGAGCTCAAGGCGATCGAGGCCCCCAAGACGGACGGCATCGAGATCACCGAGTTCGTGCCCGCCGACCTGGTCTCGCCGGTCTATCTCGAGAAGGCCTACTACCTGGGGCCCGACAAGGGCGGCGCGCGTGCCTATCGGCTCCTCTCGCAGGCGCTGCGCGAGTCGGGGCGAGTCGCGATCGCCAAGTACGCCACGCGCGGGAAGCAGTATCTCGTGATGCTCCGTCCGCACGAGGATGGGATCGTGGTGGACCAGCTGCGCTACGCCGATGAGGTGCGCTCGTTCGCCGAGGTGCCGATCGACGCCGCCGAGGTGAAGCCCGCCGAGATGACGCTCGCTCGGCAGCTCATCGATCAGTCGTCCGTGGAGACGTTCGGGCCGCAGAAGTACACGGACGAGGTGCGTGAGAAGATGCTCGAGCTGATCCAGCGGAAGCTCGAGGGTCAAGAGATCACGGTGGCTCCGACCGAGGAGCCGCGGACCCAGATCATCGACCTGATGGCCGCGCTCAAGGCGTCGCTCGCCGGCGCCGAGGAGCGGAAGCCGGCCAGCCGGGCGGGCAAGAAGAGCGAGGCCGAGGCAGCTCCCGCGAAGAAGGCCGCTCCGAAGAAGAAGCGGGCCGCGGGATAGTCACGCTGGTGTCGGGCGTCGGAGTCGCCATCTTCAGGCGATGACCGGCTACACCACCCGCCACGTCGCCGAGATTCTCGGGCTCACCGAGGAACGGGTCCGCTCCTTCGCTCGGGACGGACTGCTCGAGCCCGAGCGCGGTCCGGGCAACACCTATCGCTTCACCTTCCAGGACATCGTGCTGCTGCGCGCGGCGCGCGAGTTGCTGGACCGGGACGTGCCCGCTCGGCGCGTCCGTTCGGCGCTCCTCGGCCTGCGCGCCCAGCTTCCCGTCGGCCGGCCCCTGAGCGCGGTGCGCGTCACCGCCGACGGCGCGCGCGTGATCGTACGCGACCAGGACACCGCGTGGGATCCGGAGACCGGGCAGGTGGCGCTCGACTTCGCGGTTTCCGAGTTGGCCGCGCGGGTCGCGCCGTTCGCTCCCGACGCGGAGCGCGCGGAGCCGGGCGACGAGGAGCTCTCCGCGGACGACTGGTACGACCTCGCGATCGACCTGGAGGCAGTCTCGGTGGACAAGGCGCGCGCCGTGTACGGGCGCACCATCGCGCTCGACCCGGGCCACGCGGAGGCGCACCTCAACCTCGGACGGCTGCTGCACGAGAGGGGAGATCTGGGCGGCGCGGAGTCGCACTACCGGCAGGCATGCGCGGCGCGCCCGGACAGCGCGCTCGCGGCGTTCAACCTGGGCGTCGCGCTCGAGGACCGGGAGGACGGCGCCGAGGCGATGGCCGTGTATCGCCGCGCGCTCAAGCTCGACCCGAACCACGCCGAAGCACACTTCAACCTGGGGCGGCTGTGTGAGGCGGCGGGCGACCGGACGGGGGCGCTCCAGCACCTCGCGCAGTACAAGCGGATCCAGGAGCGCGGCGCTTAGCCGCCATGAGACTCTGGCTCAGGGCGGGGGTGGTGGCGTGCGCGGCCGGCGCGGCCGTGTCGTGGGTGCTGTTCCTGCGCGCCGCGTTCGTCCAGAGCCCTGGAAGCTTCGTGCCGACCGGCGCGGTCCTTCTCGCCATCGTGTTCGGCGGTCTGGCGATCTCCGCGTCGGTCGCCGCGATCCGCGACATCCCGATCGTCGTCGCGTTCGCCGGCGGGCTCTCGCTGGTGCCGATGGGGCTCTACATGATGCTGTTCCCCGGCCCGGGGCGGTGGATCGGGCTGTGCGACTTCGGCATGCTGGCGATCGGGATCGCGCTCGTGCGGAGCGACCGGAGCGGACCGGACGACGACCTCAGCCCGTCGGAGCCGCCGCCACCCGGTTCCGCCCGTCCCGCTTAGCCGACAGCAGAGCCTGATCGGCGGCCTGGAAGACCTGGTCTCCGCGCTTGCCGTGAACCGGGCAGACCGCGAAGCCCGCCGACATCGTGATGTTCATCGGGAAGGTCGTGGGCGGCCGGGCCTCGGAGACCACCTCGATCAGGCGGCGCGACGCCGCGGCGGCCTGGGTCACGCCCGTCTCCGGGCAGATCACCGCGAACTCCTCGCCGCCGATCCTGAACGGGATGTCGGCCCCGCGCGAGTGCTCGAGCAGTAGCCTCCCCACCCAGCTGAGCACGGTGTCGCCCACGTCGTGCCCGAAGGTGTCGTTGATCTTCTTGAAGTGATCGATGTCCATGATCACGAGCGCGAACGCGTCACCGTAGCGGCGTGCCCGATCGCACTCTTCGGCCAACCGGTCGTGGAACGAGCGCCGGTTGAGGAGCCCGGTGAGCCCATCCCTCAGCGAACGCTCGGACAGCCCGCTGATCTGCTCGTCGGAATTCCGGATGCGCACCGAGAGCGCGGACATCACGTGCAGGGCGAGCTCGGGCGTCTCCATGACGATGCGCGTGAAGTCCTCCTTGTCGAGCACGAGGACCGTCACCTCGTCCAGCGCCTTCACGGTGGCGCTGCGTGGTTTCGAGTTCAGGATCGCCATCTCGCCGAAGAACTCACCCGGCCCCAAGCGCGCCAGCTCGACATCCGCGCTGCGCGACGGATAGACCACCGCGACGTTCCCCTCCATCACCACGTAGAGGGAATGGCCGACGTCGCCGATGCGCACGATCTCGTGCTCCGACGCGTAGGTCTCGCTGCGCAGGACGGACGCGATCTTCTCGAGGTCGCCGGGGTCCAGCTCCTGGAAGAGCGGAACCCGGGCGAGCAGGTCGGTCTTGTACATGGTCGAAGGGGCCTCAGGAGGAGCCCGTGCAAGGGCGAGAAGCGGGCGCAAAATAGGGGCGCTCGGCCCCGCCGCGGGGCCAGAATGCCTCGCATTCCCTGGATTGTAGGAGCGGGGCCGCTGTGCTACTTTCAGGGCCTTGGATACCGAGACTAAAACGCCCGAGAGAACGAGATTAAGGTGAGATGGCTCGCCGCGCTCTGGACCGCCCTGGCGCTCGTCGCGCCGCCCGTCGGAAGCGCGCAGCAGACCGCCAGCGTCGAGGGCCGGATCCGGGACGAGCAGGGAGTGGCGGTCTACTCCGCCACGGTTCTCCTCGTCCGGAGCGACTCCCTCCGGTTCTTCGCCGAGAGCGATCGGCTCGGGTTCTTCCGCGCTCCCGCCGTGCTCCCCGGAAGCTACACCCTGCGCGCCTCGCGCATCGGGCACGCGGACTTCACGCGGGAGCTGACCGTGGTGGCCGGAGCCCGCGTCGAGGTCGACGTGGTGATCCCGCGCGCCGCGGTCGAGCTGGTCGGCGTTGGGGTGGAGGCGGCGCGCAGCCGCGCGCAGATCCGCTTCGAGGAGATCGCCGGCCGGACCGTGCACGAGATCGCGATCCAGGACCTGCGCAACATCCCGGGCATCGCGGAAGCCGATGTGCTGCGCGCGGTCGAGGTGCTGCCGGGCGTGGTCTCGACCTCGGACTTCTCCTCAGCGTTCCACGTACGCGGCGGATCGGCGGATCAGAACCTGATCCTGCTGGACCGCGTCCCGGTGATCTCGCCGTTCCATCTCGGGGGATTCTTTTCGGTCTTCAACTCCGACATGATCGCGCGCGCCGAGCTCTCGTCCGGGGGCTTCCCGGCGCGCTTCGGCGGCCGGGTCTCGTCGGTGCTCGAGATCGAGAGCGATCCGGGAGACGGAACGTTCCGCGTGGACGGCGGGGTCTCGGTGCTGGCGACGCGCGTCGCGGTGGCGGGCGGGCTGCCCTCCGGTCGCGGCTTGAGAGACGCAAAATGGCGCGTGTCGGGGCGGCGCTCGTACTTCGACGTGCTGATGAAGCCGGTCTTCGACTTCCCGTATCACCTGACCGACCTCCAGGGCCTCTTCGAGGCCTGGACGAACGGCGGCGACCTGATCCGGATCAGCGGCTACTCGGGCGCCGACGTGCTCGACTTCTCGAAGCTCGACCCCGAGAGCTTCCCGCTGCGCATCAGCTGGGACTGGGGGAACCGTCTGATCGGCGGCAGCTGGACCCGCGCGCGGGACGGGGGCGGATCGCTCAAGGTGACCACGGGCGTGACGCGCTACGGGACCGCGCTCGGCTTCGTAGACTTCGGCGATACGCGCCTCGAGAGCCAGATCACGGACGGATTCCTGCGCGCCGACCTGCGCGCCGTGCCGGGCGTGCGCTGGCGTGTCGACGCCGGCGTCAGCGCGAATCGGACGTCGTTCGACAATCTGTTCGAGAGCGGCGGCACGGTGTTCAACAGCGGCGTCGGGAAGGGCTGGCTGCTGGGCGGCTACGGCGAGGCGGAGTGGCTCGTTCCGCGGGAGTGGTCGGTCGAGGCCGGGGTGCGGCTGGACGCATGGATGCCCGAGCCGGGCGACGCGGTCGCCGAACTGGCGCCGCGCATCGCGGTGAAGCGCTTCCTCTGGGACGGCCAGGTGGCCGTGAAGGGCGCGGTCGGGCGCTACACGCAGTTCCTCCACTCGATCCGCGACGAGGAGCTGCCGGTCGGACTCGACATCTGGGTGCTGGCCGGTGAGCGCGCGCCGCACCAGGTGTCCGACCAGGTGCAGGGAGGCCTCGAGACGTTGATCGGCGACGCCTGGCAGCTGTCGGCGGAGGCCTATTGGCGGCGTTTCGACGGCGTGATCACGATCAACAGCTCCGAGGATCCGAACGACGATTTCGACGACAACCTGGTGGGACGAGGCACGTCGTGGGGCTGGGATCTGCTCGCGCGCAGGAACGGCACCGGGGTGAGCGGCTGGCTCGCGCTCTCGTGGCTCAAGGCGCGGCGCACCTTCCCCGACGTGCTCTCGCCTTCCGATCCGCGGCCGGACATCACCTACTCGCCGGTCTTCGACCGCCGCCTCGACGTGGACCTGATGCTCCGCTTCCCGGTGCTGCGCGGCTGGGAGGCCGGTCTGCGCTGGAACATGGGCACGGGCATACCATACACACGGCCGCTCGGGTCCCACGCGTACTACGTGCCGCGCTTCGCGGGCGAGAACGGCCGCCTATACTGGCAGGGCGCGAGCGATACCGACGGGCTCGGCGGCTACGCGATCGATCTGGGGCCGCGCAACGGCGAGCGCTACCCGGCCTATCACCGGCTCGACGCGAGCGTGCGGAAGACCTACGAGAAGTCGTGGGGGAAGCTCACTCCGTACCTCGACATCCTGAATCTGTACAACCAGCAGAACGTGCTGTTCTACTTCTACGAGTACGACAAGAATCCGGCGACGAGATCCGGGATCTCGATGTTCCCGCTGCTTCCGACGATCGGCGTGGACGTGAGCTTCCGATGAGATCGATGCGAATCGCACTGGTGCTCGCGGCGGCGGCCCTCACCACCGCGTGCGAGCTCAAGGAAGTCAGCCTGACCGAGCCCGAGCGCGTGGTCGTGGCCGAGGCGTACGTGCGCGTGAATCTGGGTCCCGGCCTCGGGATCCAGCCCGGCCCCAACATCTCGGTCTTCCTGCACGAGACGCTGAGCATCACGGGTGGGTCCAAGGCTGTGCCCGGCGCGCAGATCGTGATCACGCGCCCGTCCGACGGGCTCCGCATCCCGCTCGAGGCGAGCGTGCTCGGCGATTGCGTCATCGTGACCCCGGCCGGCCAGACGGGGACCTGTTACGCTCCGCGCGCGGGCACACCGGGACTCCAGAGCCTCGCGCCGAGTGACCGGCTCGATCTGCGCATCGATCTCGCGGGCGGGGGCGTGATGACGAGCGAGACGGTGGTGCCCGGCACGTTCGCCCTGCTCAACGTCGCTGACGCGGCCACCTGCGTGCTCGATCCGCTCACCGCGAGCGACATCGTGTGGTCACGCTCGGCGGGCGCGTGGGCGTACATCTCGGACACGTTCATCCACGGTCTCGCGGCCAGCTTCGATGCCGATCAGGTCGAGGACCCGCTCTATCTGTTCGGACTCTCGGTTTCGTCGCAGGACACCGCGATCGTCTTCCCGAGGGAGTTCGGGCTCTTCGCGCGCGCGGACCTCGACTTCGAGGTGAGCGCGATGCTGCAGAAGGGTCTGCCGACCGATGCGACCGCCACGGTCAGCGTCGCGGCGGTGGACCGGAACTGGGTAAACTGGGCGCGCGGCGGCATCTTCAATCCGTCGGGGGTGGTGCGCGTCCCGAGCGTGCGGGGAGACGGCACGGGCGTCTTCGCGTCCACGGTGGTGCGTTCCTTCCGGGTCGCGGCGACTTCGAATCCGACCGCGAAGAAGTGCCCGCCGGCCCCGGCGGTAGCGCCGTAGGCCGTTTCGCGCCTCGCGCTACGCGTCCCGGATGATGAAGATCCGGCGCGCGAGCTCGGTCTCGACCACCTGTCCCTCGCCGCCGTCGACCTGGACGGTCAGCGCGCCCTCGTCGGGCGTGCGCGACTCGACGCGTACGTGGACGCCGGGCACGAGCCCGCGCGCTTCCATCGTGCGCAGGCCCTCCGGCTCCTCGTCGTCGTCCACCGCGCGGATGCGCACACGCTCGCCGGTCGCGGCGTCGGCGAGCGTCGCGAAGTCCACCGCTTCGATCTCGCCCGTGGAGGTCGGGATCGGAGAGCCGTGGGGATCGTGGGAGGGGTTCTCGAGCGCGTCGGCCATCAGATCGATCAGGCGCTCGGAGGCGGCATGCTCGAGTCGTTCGGCCTCCTCGTGTACGTCGTCCCACGCATAGCCGAGCTTCTGCTGGAGGTACGTCTCCAGGATGCGGTGGCGGCGGATGACGCGAAGGGCTTCCCGCAGGCCCTTACCCGTCAGCCGCACGCCGCGATACGGCACGTGCTGAACCAGGTCCGCTTCGGCGAGGCGCTTGACCATCCCGGTCACGGACGCGGGTTGCACCTCGAGGGCGCCCGCGATCGCGCTGGTGGAGGCGATCTCTCCCCTCTCGGTCAGGGCGAAGATCGCCTTCAGATAGTCCTCCACCGACCGGGAAAGCGCGGGTCGGGCTTCCTTCATTCCACCTCCACCGCCGCCAACGCGAACATTACGGGCCACCGACCAGTATAAGAATACGATGACGAACCCCTACGAAAGCCTCACCGACGGCATTCGGGTCACCGTCCGTCCCCGATTCTCGCTCGCCCAGTCCGATCCCTCGGAGCGCGAGTTCGTGTTCTCCTATCAGATCCGGATGGAGAACATGGGAGAGCAGGCCGCCCAGCTCCTGTTCCGCCACTGGCACATTACCGACGCCGGCGGCGAGGATCAGGAGGTGGACGGAGAGGGCGTGATCGGCCAGCAGCCCCTGCTCATCCCTGGACAGACCCACGAGTACCAGAGCTTCTGCGTGCTCAGCTCTCCTGCGGGATTCATGGAGGGCTACTACACGTTCGTCCGTCCCGACGGAACCCGCTTCCGGGTGGCCATTCCCCGCTTCAAGCTCGAGGCGCCTCTACCGGCCCGGTACGAAGAGAGTAGCGGTCCCTCGGTCATGAACTGATCCGCGGCGCGCGCTGATCAGCCGCCGGATCCTTTCCTCAAGGATTCCACCCGTGTTTCGTGTCACGTCGTGCGCCCTTCTCGCGGCGCTTCTGCTCTTCCCTCCCGCTCCATCGTCCGCCCAGATCCGTCTGATTCCTTCGGTCGGGGTCTACACGCCCTTCACCGATCTCCCTTCGCCCAGCCAGGCGTTCGATGTGGGGAAGAAGGAATCGACGCTCGCCTACGGTGTCGCGGCCGAGATCGGAACGCCCGACAAGGTGTCGCTGCGCGTGAACCTGCTCCGCGCGACCGACTCCGAGGTGCCCGTCTCGAGCTTCGGGTGCGACAACGATTGCGCCCGCAGCACGGTGACCTCGGCCACGGCGACTCTAGTCCTGCGGCCGCTTCCGCGCATCGTGCTTGTGCAGCCGTTCCTTCTCGCGGGTGGTGGCGTGAAGCGATATGACTACACGCGTCAGGATTTCGACGACGAGGGGCTCGGGACTTTGTTCAGCGACAAGAACCTCTTGAGCGGTCACCTCGGGATCGGCGCGGAGCTCGGATTCGGTCCGCTGCACCTCACCGCAGAGCTTTCCGAT
>CAMCNM010000071.1 GCA_945876015.1 Gemmatimonas phototrophica | reverse complement strand
AGCCGATCCCCACCACGTTCTCGAGACCGTTGTCCGTGATCACCGTACCCACCTGGAGCCGGGCGCAGGTGCTGCGCTTGGCCAGCTCCTCCGCCATCCGCATGTAGACCTCGTAGAGAGGCGGCCGGGTGACCTCGGGCGGGGCCTCGGAAGACCCCTCGACCAGGTTCAGCGGGTGGGCGTTCTCGGCCACTCCGTCCCTGACGATCAGGACCATCTGGCGGGAACTGCGGCGATGGCTTCGACCTGGCTTTCCGTCACGATCCGAGGCGTGGAAATCGGCGAACCGGAAAGATCGTTCGGAAGGGGGGAGGGGGCAATCGGGGGCCCGGGGACTGGCGGGTGACGCGGGAACGGGGGCTGTTACCCGAAAGGTCTATCCCCTCCAGCTTGGACAGGCACTGACGCCAATTCGTCCTAATGAAGCACGGCGAATCGAATCGAACGGAAGAACAGACTTGTCCCGCGCGCATGCTCGCGACGAAAAAACTGTCGGCGCAGCGGCGCGCGAAGAGAACGGCGGCCGATCGGCACGACGGTTGCTTCTACTGCCTCCAGAAATCCCCGAGAGGCGGCGAATGAGCGAGCTGATTCAGGAGTTCACGGCGGACGTCACGGACGGGGCGGGTCGCCTCTACACGGCCCGCGCGCGGGGACGAATCGACTCGACTGCGCTCTGGCACGGGTGGCTCGAGTTCGTCCCACGCGACGGCGGCCGTGTCCTGCAGACCGGCCAGGAGACGACCCAGAGCAGGCGGGTGCACCTCCAGAACTGGGCCTCCGGGCTTTCACCGGACTATCTGACGTCAGCCCCTCTCGCGCTCGCACACGGTGGACTCCTCCGCGTGGGCCGCCCCCGTCGCGGACCCTTCGCGCGAAGGGCGTCCAGCGCGGGCTCCCGCCTCCGACGGAGAGATGATCAGGATGGAGGTGAGGACCCTGGATCCCCATGCGCCTCGGCACCTGATGCGCCGAGAGGAAATCCGGGTCAGCCAGGTCCGCCGCGTTCCGGGAGGAGGCACTCTGGTCTACGACGGGGTGGAAGCACAGGACGGTGAACCGCCGCTACACCGCTTCCAGGTTCACTGCGATTCCGACGACGAGGCTGCGGTCCTGGCCAACCATATCCGGACCCAGCTGCGGGAGGACCGCGTTTCGGTCGTCAGCGGGGGACGCGAGGTACCGCTGACCAATCATGATCTCGCCGAGGCGCTGCGACCCGGCCGATGAGGCGCGACGATCGGGTCTAGCGAGAGGCCCGCTGCTTGTCCGACTTCCGCCGCTGGTTCGCCTCGAGAACGCGCTTGCGCAGGCGGATCCCGTCCGGCGTGACCTCGATCAGCTCGTCCTCCTCGATGAACTCGAGAGCGAGTTCGAGCGTGATCTGCCGCGGGGGCTCGAGCTTCACGTTGTCGTCGGACGCGGTGGTCCGCATGTTCGTGAGCTTCTTCTCCCGCGTCGCGTTCACCGGCATGTCGTCGGCGCGCGAGTTCTCGCCCACGATCATTCCCTCGTAGACCGGATCGCCGGGCTTCACGAACATCGTCGCGCGCTCCTGAAGCGTGCCGAGCGCGTACGCGATCACCTCGCCCTGACGATCGGCGACCAGCACGCCGCGCTTCCTGCCCTGCAGATCGCCCGCCCACGTGTGGTAGTCGAGGAACTGGTGGTGCAGGATGCCCTCGCCGCGCGTGTCGGTCATGAAGTCCGAGCGGTAGCCGAACAGGCCGCGCGCCGGGACCTTGAAGCGGAGCCGCGTGGTGCCGGAGTCCATCGGGCGCATGTCCACCAGCTCCGCCTTGCGCGGTCCGAGCCGCTCGATGACGGTGCCGACGTACATCGAGGGTACCTCGACCGCGGCCTCCTCGTAAGGCTCGAGCAGCTGCCCATCCGGACCCTTCTTGGTGATCACGCGCGGACGAGAGACCTGGAACTCGTAACCCTCGCGGCGCATGGTCTCCATCAGGATCGTCAGGTGCAGCTCGCCGCGCCCGCTCACCTGGAAGACGTCCGGCTGGTCGGTGTCCTCGACCCGCAGCGACACGTTCTTCTCGAGCTCGCGGAACAGACGCTCGCGCAGCTGCCGCGTGGTGACGTACTTCCCGGACTGACCCGCGAACGGCGAGTTGTTGACGTTGAAGTCCACCGAGAGGGTGGGCTCCTCGACCTTGATGCCGAGCATCCGTTCACGGTGCTCGGGATCGGTCAACGTCATGCCGATCTCGATTCCCTCGAGCCCGGCCAGCGCGACGATGTCGCCCGCGTACGCGGTCGGAACGTCGATCCGCTCGAGGCCCAGGTAGGTGTACAGCTTCATCACCTTGGCTTCCTCGGCGGACTCCTCCGGCACCATCCCGGGTTCGCCGTGGGGAAGCAGAGCGACCTTCTGCCCGACCGAAACGCTGCCCCGCTCGATGCGCCCGACCGCGATGCGGCCGACGTAGGGCGAGTGGTCGAGCGTGGAGACGAGCATCTGGAAGGTCCCCTCCCGGTCCACCTTGGGCGAGGGGAAGTAATCCACGATCGTCTCGAACAGGGGCGCCAGATCGGTTCCCTTCGTGTCGGTCAGGCTGGCCCAGCCCTCGCGCCCGGAGGCGTAGAGGAACGGAGCGTCGAGCTGGGCGTGATTCGCCTCGAGCTCCATGAGGAGTCCGAGCACCTCGTCGTGCACCTCGGCCGAGCGCGCGTCGGGGCGATCGACCTTGTTGATGATCACGACCGGGAGGAGCCCGAGCTCGAGCGCCTTGCGCATGACGAAGCGCGTCTGGGGCATCGGCCCCTCGGCCGCATCGACCAGCAGCACGACGCCGTCCACCATGCGGAGGATGCGCTCGACCTCGCCGCCGAAATCGGCGTGTCCGGGCGTGTCCACGATGTTGATCTTCACATCCCGCCACTGCACCGCGGTGTTCTTGGCCAGGATGGTGATGCCGCGCTCGCGCTCCAGCGGGTTCGAGTCCATCACCCGCTCCTGCACGTGCTGGTTGTCGCGGAAGACGCCCGCCTGACGGAGCATCTTGTCAACCAGGGTTGTCTTCCCGTGGTCAACGTGGGCGATGATGGCGATGTTGCGGATCGACATGTCTATGTCTGCACGGCAGTTGGACGACCCCCCGGACTTCCCGCAGCCTGAGGCGGTACAAAGCCATACAATATAGCGAAGATCGGGGGGTTGTTGGAGTGGACCCTGACCCGCCGGCCCTCCCCTCAGCGCGGGGCGAATCGCTGGGAGTTGTAGCCGAGCCCGAGGCCGGGCAGCGGGAGGGCGGTGAGGCCGACGCTGAACTGGCCGCCCTGCCTCCAGGTCATCCATCCCCCCAGGTCGCCGAACACGCCCGGATAGATGTTCAGGTCCCGGCTCAGCGCCACGAACCCCGTCACCGCGCCCAGGCTGTAGGACGGATCCAGATCGTAGAGGAGTCCCATCTGGCTCCCCTGCCCGATCAGCACGAGAAGATCGAGGCGCTGCACTATCGGGAGCGGGATGTGATAGCTCACCACCTGCGCGACGTTCTCGAGCTGCAGATCCGGGAGGGTGACCGTGGCCTGCGGCGACGCGCGCGCCATCCCCGCGTTGGTCCAGCCCATCCTGCAAGGACAGGCGGACATGGTCGTGGGGGATCGGGGCACGGACACCATCGCGCACTTCTCCTGGACCAAGAAGCGGCTTCAGAAGCTGGGATCCTGGGTGGTGCGGCAGGCCTCGGGCATCTCGGTTCCCGACGCGACGAGCGGGTTTCGGGCGATCTCCCGTGACGCTGCGCTCAAGCTGAACGTGGTGAGCGACTTCACGTACACGGTGGAGACGCTCATCCAGGCCGGCCACCGCAACATCACAACCGCGTTCGTCTCCGTCCCCACCGGCCCGGCGACGCGCGACAGCCGGCTGATGAAGAGCACGACCCAGTACCTCAGCCGCTCATCGATGACCATCGTGCGCATGTATTCGATGTGCCGCCCGATGCGCGCGTTTCTCTTGCTCGGCGGCGCGCTCGTGAGCGTCGGAGGGGTCCTCGGGCTCCGCTTCCTCTGGTATTACCTGCAGGGGCAAGCTAGCGGCAATGTGCAGTCCCTGCTCCTCGCCGTGATCCTGACGGTGGTGGGCGCGCAGACGGTCCTGACCGGACTCATCGCCGACCTGATCGGCATCAATCGCAAGCTGATGGAGGAGACGTTGCTGCGCGTGAAGCGGCTCGAGCTCGCCAGCGACAAGCAGACCGCGGAGCGCTGAGCCCGACCGGCCGGGCCGCGCCGCCGCTCAGTCGTTCAGGACGTACGCGAACATCAGCGGCGCCACGATGCTCGCGTCGGAGTTGAT
Source organism: Gemmatimonas phototrophica (assembly GCA_945876015.1). Lineage (GTDB taxonomy): Bacteria > Gemmatimonadota > Gemmatimonadetes > Longimicrobiales > Gaopeijiaceae > UBA2988. Next base: position 4,223 of record CAMCNM010000071.1, on the reverse strand, counting down.
GAAGAACCTCGGCGTGTCCACGTCCAGCTTGCCCCAGGTGATCTTCTCGTTGGGCGGCGCGCCCGAGTAGCCGCCGTACGAGGTGGCCGCGTCGGTGATCTGCGCGAAATAGCCCCAGAAGGGAACGTCCCGCTGCATGTCCTGGATGATCGAGGGCACCGCGCAGATCGCGAAGTCGCCCGCGATCCCTCCTCCGATCTGGAAGAAGCCCACGCTCGGCTGCCCGTCCTTTTCGCCGTTGTTCTCGAGGTACCAGCGGATCACCTGCTCGAATTGCTCGGTGCCCGACTTCACGCACTGGTGATGCGGGATCACGCCCTGCAGCACGTTCGCCGCGAACATGTTGCCCGTGGTCGAGTCCTCCCACCCGGGTGACCAGACCGGGATCTTCTTCTCGTGGGCCGCCAGCATCCACGAGTTCTTGGGATCGATCTGATAGTGCTCGACGAGCTCCCCCGAGCCCAGGATCTCGAACAGGAACTCGGACGGGATGCGGCGCTCGCCCTTGACGCAGGCGGCCTTCCAGCGCTCGATGAGGCGCCGCTCGAGGTGGCGCATGACGTCTTCCGGGATGCACGTGTCGGTGACCCGGTTCATCCCCCGGTCGTAGAGCGCTTTTTCGTCGGCGGCCGACAGTGCGCGCCAGTCCTGGATGATCTCGTACTCTTTGTTGGCGAGGAGATTGAAGACGTCCTCCTCCAGGTTCGCGCCGGTGCAGCAGATCGCGTGCACCTTACCTTCGCGGATCATGCGCGCGAGGATGACGCCGAGCTGCGCGGTGGACATCGCTCCCGCGAGCGTCATGAGCATCTTTCCGCCCGCGTCGATGTGCGCCTCGTACGCGCGCGAAGCATCCACCGTCTCCCGGGCGTTGAAGTGCCGGTAGTGGTGCTCCATGAATTCGCGAACCCGTCCCATGCCTTGCTCCGATCGCCGCTGCGGTGGCTTCTGCGCACGCTTTCGTGCGTGAAGGGACGGTAGTGTAGCTGACCACCGCGAAGCGGCAAAAGACCCCGCCCCGCCGTGCGTGTTTCCTGCTCCGACTCTCCGGGCCACTCCAGGATGCTGGACGGGCGCCCCGGGTTCTCTTACCGTAGGAAATAGGCCCCCATCGCGGCCTTTTTTTCGTCGCTCTCACCCGGAGCACCGTGATCGTTCTGCCCTTCCTCGCCGGTGGCCTGACCATGGTCGGCGGAATCGTGGTCTTCCGCCTGTGGCTCGGCATGCTGCCCCGCAGCATCTGCCCCCAGTGCGGGCAGCATACGGTCGCCGTCGGACATCCGATCTCCCGTACCGTGGGACGGTGGGTCAGCCGGCGTTGGTGCTCGGCGTGCGAATGGACCGGCTGGGGCCGGAAGGGCCCCGTCCGCTGGCGGCGGCGGGGACCCGTGGCGGACGGATCGGGCTTCCGGTGGGGTGAGGATCGGCTGCAGCCGGACATGGGCTTCCAGTGGCAGCACCGGGAGCGGAGCACGAGCGCGGACCGGCCGGCGTCCCCCAAGCCCCTGCATCCCTCGGGCTTCCACTTCGCCGACGAGGGGGCGGAGACCTCGACCGACGCCGAGGCGCCCATGCACCCCTCGGGATTCTGCTTCCGGGAGACGGCTCCCGCGGAGCCGGCCGAAGCCGATCATCCCTCGGGCTTCAGCTGGGGAGCGGGCGACGCGCCCAACCTCAGGCCGGGCTTCAACTGGGGGAGCGCGGCACCCCGCAAGCCGCGGCTGGAGGGCGGATCCGAAGGTGGATCCGGTGGTGGTCAGGGCTTCCGCTGGAGGAACTGAGCTCTCAGGACAGCTTCTTCAGCAGGACCTGCACGCCCTTCCACGGCACGTCGAAGGAAATCCTCCGCCCCTGCTCGAATCCCGTCGCCGCGATCCTCCGGGTCAGGTCGTCCGTGCTGCGCCAGGCAAGCGCCTCGTAGAAGCCCGGGCTGTTCCCCTCCTCCAAACCGAGCCCGATTTCGGCGATCAGCACACCATCCGGCTTCAGCACGCGGCGAACCTCCGCCACCACGCGCTCCAGGTCGAACACGTGATCGAGTGAGTTCACGTAGACGACGTCCACCGAGCCGCTCGCGAACTGAAGCTCGTGGAAATCGCCTTCCACGACCCAACGGTTACGGCGGCCCGGGTTCAAGTCGATCCCGATCGCGAACGCGCCGAGCTCGGCGAAGACGCGCACCTCCGCGCCGGTGCGCGCCGCGAGACAGAGCACCGATCGGCCGGCGAACGGGACCGGGCACTCACGGAGACGATCGGTCAACGCGGCGGAGAAGCGCCGATCGTGGCCCTCGAGCGACCGGGCGCGCAACGCGTCGTGCTTGAGGCCCTGATGGTCGAGATAGGTCGTGTAGTCCGGATAGAGGCGCCGGGTCAGCTCGCCTTCGGCACCTTCCGATCGCTTCCATCGCTTCCCGATCCGCAGGCCCAGTGCGGCCTTCCTCAGCTGTGACCAGATCCACAGCATCTCGCGCTCCAGCGCGGGGAAGGCCATGCCTAGTTCAGCACACCCAGCAGCCGATCGAGCAGGTCAACTTGTCCCGGGTTGATCTGTCTCGCGGCGGCCTCGAGATCGAACCACTCGAAGCGGTCCACCTCGGGATACTGACAGATCGTCCCCGACCTGGGTGGCCACTCCATCGAGAATGTGTTGCTGCGGAGCGCTAACGGGTCCACACCTCCCTCGACGGCCCATGCGCACACTTCCTTTCCGGCCTTCTGATGTACGGAGCCCAGCTCATGGAAAGGGCCGTCCACGCTGATCCCTGTCTCCTCACCGAATTCGCGGCGGGCGCAGGCCAACGGATCCTCGTCACCCTCGAGCTCGCCCTTGGGAATGCTCCAGGCGCCAACGTCCTTGTTCGCCCAGAAGGGCCCGCCCGGGTGGGCGAGGAGCACCTCGACACCAGAAGATCCACGGCGGAAGAGCAGGATGCCGGCAGAGCGTTTGGGAGCCAAGGTCGATTCCTCGTGAACGTGTAGGTCCAGCTTGCGAAGATCCCCGGCCGCGCGGGGACGCGCAACGCGCAGACTCCAGATTACCTTCCTCGATGCCCCACGATCCGACGCTCGCGCTTCCCGTCCCGGTCCCTCCCGTCCTGGATCTCAAGGGGCCGAGCGACACGCTCGCGTACGCGGGGGCCGCGCGCCCCCGCCCCTTCCTCCTCCTTACGCGCGGCTGCAGCGCGCGCGGCGTCGAAACGCGCGGGGTCGAAACCGTGGAGATGGACGGCCGATTCCTGCTGGGAGGTCTCGGCATCGCCGGCGCGAGCTGTGGCAATGTGCTGCTCGCTCCCACGGAGGCGCGGCGCGAGCTGGTCGGCCGCGGGGGCACGCTGCTCGAGACGCTTCTGGTCACTCCGGAAGGTCTCATCGCACAATGGATGCCTGCGCCCGAGCAGAGCGAGGCGCGCGTCGTTCTCCGCCTGCCTGGCGAGCGGTGGAGGACGGATGGTCCGCTGCTCGGGGCCGCCGCGGCCGACGGAGCACGCCTGCTTCAGATCCTCCCCGAGCCCACCTGGTCGGTCCGGGAGGAAAGGGGTGAACTCGTCGTCACGGCGCTCGTGTCGGTGCGGGAGGGCGTTCGCATGGTCGCATCGATGGGATCCGATGGAGTCAAGGCCGCGGCGCGCCTGCGCCGCCTGACGGCCGCGCGCGCCGTCCAGGCCGAGTCAGCGCTGGTCGCGCTCCGCACGCGGCGGCTCGCGACGAATACCGGGGTGGCCGACATCGACGACGCGCTCGCGTGGGCGATCGCCCGCGCCGACGCGGTGGGCGAAGCGGAGAATGCGATCGTGCACGAGTTGGCGCACGGCGAGCCGTTCCCGACCGATCCCGACGCGCGACGCGCCTGGACCGTACTCGGGCAACTCGCTTCGGGGCGCACGGAGCGGCCGCGGCTCTCTCCCGATACGCCGCTCGGCCTGTACGCGCTCGCGCGGGCGGCGGAATGGCGGGGTGAGCCGATCGGCCGGGAGACGCGGGCCGCGCTCGACTCCGAAGGAGACCGCGCGCTCGAGGGCGCGGCCGCCGCCGTACAGCGAGCCGCCCTCCTCGTCGTCGCCGATGTGATCGAGCCGTGGGAGGGGAAACCGGCGGCGGAAACGCTGCGCGCCCGCGCGAGCCGGCTGGCCGCTGCGGCACCGCGCCCGGGCGGCCTGCGACTCCCGACGATCGGAGCGTCGGGAGGACTCGCCGCCTCCGCGCCGTCGGTGGACCCGCTCG